>DEYM01000138.1:0-4657 GCA_002364555.1 Phycisphaerales bacterium UBA3158
TTGATCGGAACCGCTTGAATCGGATTTTTTTTCTGGTGAATGTCCCACGACACTACATTAACCGATGATCCAAATGGTATTTCAAAGCATTTCTTGAGTTGGCAAAGTGAGACGGTCATACTGGATCTGTCCATATATATGTGGAACAGGGGGATTCCGATGAATAAGATTATCGCCGTTATCTGTGTTGTCTCGACTGCGTCTTTCATCGTCGATTCCTTGGCGACAGAACCCGTTGTCTGGCCTGATCAGACATTCGTAGCACCCGATACTCAATTCGAATACACACATGTCGACATGGCTGGTTCGATTCTCGCGGTTGGCACGGGAACCCCCTCCATACAGGTCTTCCATCTGAGAGATGACGGGCTCTGGGAACTGGAGGAAACGATCGAACTTGATGACAGTGATTCCATCGTCGACCTTTCTCTGGCGACGAATCGTATCGCCGTCGCGCAGCAGAGTTCCGGAGTCTCCGTCTACAGACGAAACACGTCCGGATCGTGGGTCGAGGAGAACATCGACGACCTCACATCATCGAACAAGACCTTTCTCAGTGTCGACAATATTGCGCTGGATACAGGCGACGATCTTGTCGTCTGCATCAATGATGACGGCACCAGGGGTTTTCAGACCCTCAACTACGAATACAACGGAGCTGTATTCCATTGGGAACTCTCGGATACCCTTCTTCTCTCAAGCGGTTCGACACAGAATTGGGGGGAGAATGTCGAGATGGGTCCTGAGCGGATCGTCGTATCGGCGGAGGGAAGCGACGGTCTATCCATGTTCGATGGAAGTTGCTTCGTCTACAAGGAGATCATTGATGGCAACTGGTCTTATCAAGCAACCGTAACCCCCCCAACTGGTGTCACAGACTCCACCTTTGGCCGTTCAATCGCACTCGATGGCGACAGGATTGCCGTTGGTGCACCGGGAACCAATCTGGGAATCGTCACGGACTCGACTGTGACGTTGTTCGAACCCGGTCAGTTCGGGGTCTGGACCGTGCAGGATGTGGTTGTCGGGGAACACGATGGATTCGGGTCATCAGTCGAGTTGATCGGCGATTCGATCGTCTCGGGTAGTCCGGGACTGAGTCTCGAATCGGGTTTCATCGAGATCCATCAATACGACGATGGTGAGGATGTCTGGAGTCATGTAGCAAGCCTTCGAATGCAGTCGCAAGGGAGCGAGGATGGGAACCTGGGCGTCGCCGTGGCGGTTTCGGGTGAAAACATCGCCGTATTCGATACTGGTGGCATCGATCAGGTACTGCTGGGATTCAGGGATGGCGAGAGTCCATTCGTCGAATTGCCTCAGACATTGGGCATGTACCGTATGAATCCGGCTGAAAGCCGCTTCTGGAATCAGTCCACCGGCGGCTCGATCGGTTCCTATGGAAACTGGTCCGGTCCGGAACAGGACAATGCGGTCTTCTCTCTTGAAGGGTTCGATCCCCAGATCATCATGGACGGGACAACCAGCTTCGATCAGATTCTCGTCAGGGAGAATGTGACATTCAATCTGTCGGGTACAACATCGGAATTCGGTGACGCATCACAGATGAATCATCCGGCATTGAAGATCAACTCGAACAATCGGATTGACTATGCGACGACGACCATCTTCGGGCCTGGAGATCTCATCTTCAGGAACGATGTGAAGATCGGTTTCAATGAACGCAGAGGTTTGCTCAGGCTGGATGGAAACGTCGATATCAACATCGGGGGAAGCCTCCTGATACAGCCGGTAGGTGGTCTCGACATGATCATCCCATCACCAGCCATCCAGGTGAACGATGCCCTGATATCAGGTGGTCTGAGTATCGGACTCATGAACGGCGAAATACCTTCGGAAGGTGATAGTTATCCATTGATCACCTCAGCCTCCATACCTGCTCCCGACTTGGATTCCTTCAATCTGGTATCGCTACCGGGTTTGGCTGCCGGACTTGGATTCGAGGTCGAATATGGATCATCGGCACTCAGCAGCTCCTGGACTGTTCAACTGAATGTCGTGGCCCTTGATGAACTGATTGGATTTGGAGATCCAGCATCGGCTTCGGTCGATAGTGGTGCCGTGGACATGGTGATTGACGATCTCAATGGTGATGGTATCGATGAAATCTGTGTGCTCATCGATGGTTCGCCCGGACAACTCTCCATCTTCAACATGAACTCCACCGGGGATGTCGTTGAGCAGATCGTCGTGAATGCCGGCAATACACCAGTGGCCATCACAACAGGTGATCTCGATGGTGATTCCCTTGGAACGAATGACATAGCGATCGCATGTGCGGATGGAACGGTCACTGTCCTCATCAACGACGACAATGATCCATCCGATTCCTTCATCATCAGTTCATTCGACATCAATGGAGTGGCAGCTTCGGTTCCCACGAGCATTGCAGCTGCACAGCTCGACACCTTTGGTTCATCCCTTGAACTGGTCGTGGGTCTTGACAATGGCGACAACACCGGAACAATAGCCATGTTCTCATCGAGTCCGCTGACCGGTGGTGGCTTCTCCGGATCGGGAAACCAGAACACCTCCGCCCCGGTGTCGACCATCGACCCCAGTGAGGAGGAAAAGGATCAGGACATTCCATTCGCCGCTGGCAAGAGCGATGGAAAGACCGTTGTGGCCTCGAGGATCTCGAGTGCATTGAGTACAACCAGTATCCAGTTCGACGAATACAACGCCGGAAATGGTCTCAGAGATCAGATTCTTCGTGATTTCGATGCCGATGGTGACGTGGATGTCATGATCTCATGTGAATTGGATAATTCACTCGTCCTGCTCGAACAGACCAGTGCTGGTGTATTCAACTTCCCCGTCTCCATGAATTCCGGTGAATCACCCAGACGAATGACCTCCGGAGACTTCAATGGAGATGGTGATCAGGACATCGCCGTGGTAACCACCGATCAGACAGGCTCTCCACAGGTCCAGATCTTCGACAACTCGGGATCATTCATATTCACCACCAGTGAAGTTGCCCAGGGTGAGGCCCCATCACTGGTCAGTTCAGGCGACATTGATGGAGATGGCCTGGACGATCTCGTCACCCTGGGAAACGGGTTGCTTCTGAATGGTCTTGGATCATCGATCGATATACGGGCATTCTGCCCGTGCTATGGCGACGTCGATTGCGATGGATCCATCGACATCGAGGATCTGCTCAGAATCCTGGGTGAATTCGGATGCAATGGAAACTGCTCCACGGACATCAATGGAGACCGTCAGGTCGACATCGAGGATCTGCTGGTGATAATCGGACGATGGAATGCCTGCTCGAACGACTAGGCCGCAGATCGTTCAACCGTTGTAGTCGTAGACACCACGTCCGGTCTTGTTGCCAAGATGACCAGCCTCCACAAGTTCGACCAGCTTTGGGCATGGTGCGTACTTGTCGGGATGACCGAGTCCCTCGTGAAGCACCAGCATGATGTCACGACAGACATCGAGGCCGATGAGATCGGCCAGTCGCAGTGGTCCCATTGGAAAAGCACAACCGAGTTTCATGACGCCGTCGATCTCGTCCGGCCCCGCCACACCGTCGTTCCAGGCATGGAACGCCTCGTTGATCATCGGCATGAGAACCCGATTGCTCACGAATCCGGGATGGTCATTGGCGGCTATGGGTGTCTTGCCCATCTTCTCGGACAACTCGATTGTTCTCGTGAGGGTCTCCTCGCTGGTTGATGGAGCCTTGATGACCTCAACCAGTTTCATGACAGGGACAGGGTTGAAGAAGTGCATGCCGATGACCCGATCTGATGCACTGCCGATGCTGTTGCCGATCTCGGTGATCGATATGGACGACGTGTTTGTCGCCAGGATGCAGTCGGTGGAATACGTGGAGACCATCGCACCGAATATCTTCTTCTTGATTTCTATGTTCTCGGTAGCCGCCTCGATGGCGAACGCTGAATCCCCGGAGCGATCGTGCGAATTGCTGTATTGAATCCGACTCAGCGTCGCATCGGCTTCGGCCTGCGTCATTCGTTCCTTCTCGACATTTCGCCTCAGGGTCTTCGAGTGATAGGCTTTGGCTCGATCAAGTTGCTCGGATGAAACATCGACCTGACAGACCTCTATACCCGAGGCGGCAGCCGTGATGGTAATGCCACTACCCATGGTTCCCGCACCGATGACACTGATGACTTCAGCCATATCTCTATTCCTCTGAAACTAGTTCCTGTGTGGTAATCGTTCGATTACGATCAGCTGTCCTGCCATGACATCAGTTCGGGACCGGCGTAGTTGGCCAATGGTCGGATGATCCGGTTGTTGGCATGCTGTTCCATGATGTGTGCACACCATCCGGTCACCCGGCTGGCGACGAATATGGGCGTGTACTGTGGAACGGGTATGCCCATCGAGAAGTAGGTCATCCCGCATGGGAAGTCCACATTCGGATGGATATTCTTGTCTCGAAGCATGATGGCCTGCACCTCATCACCCAGATCGAACCACTTCTTCATCGAGGCGTCGACCTGATCACAGTACTTCAGACCCCAACCACGAAGAATGCCGGCCCTGTGGTCACCGTTCTTGTACACACGGTGTCCGAATCCCATGAGCTTGCGCTTCTCCTCGAATGCCCTCTTCATCCAGGCATCGACCGAGATGGATCCATCGGCCGTATCGG
>DEYM01000138.1:5088-9056 GCA_002364555.1 Phycisphaerales bacterium UBA3158
TGCATGTCCGAGTTCGTGGAGGCGATGACACGACTGGTGAAAGTCGAGGCGTTGAAATCATGCTCTGCATACAGGATCAGGGAGACATCCATGACCTTGGCGGAAATTTCCGCAGGCTTCTCGCCGGTCATGAGCCAGAGAAGGTTCGCGGCATGGGAAAGCGATGAATCGGGCGAGACCCTTTCACGACCATCACGGCCGGCCTGACAGGCGCCGATGAGTGTCGGGATCTTGGCCATCAGACGAATAGACTTGCGCATCTCCGCTTCAGGGGAGTTGTCCTCACACTCCGGATCCTCATGGGACAGAAGAGAAACACCTGTTCTCAGAATGCTCATGGGATGGAGTGATTCAGGGCTGCCACCTTCAGGTGATGCGATCTTCGCCGAAGCGATGCCGGTGATGATGTCCAGGATGCCTTCGGAGACCTCCCGATTCGACTTGATCTGCTGGTCGAAATCCGACAGTTCACTCGGTGACGGTTTGTGACCAACAAGAAGAAGAAAGGCTGTTTCCTCGAACGTGGCGTTGGCTGCCAGATCGGCGATCTCATAACCACGGTAGATCAACTGGGTCTGGTTAACGGAGCAGACTGATGTGTCGCCTATCGTCTGTCCTGCCAGACCTCGGGTGTCTGGAGCTTTTGCGCTCGTTGCGGCCATGGAGAAGCCCTATCTATTGATTGGTGAATACAGATGATTCGGCTGAAAACCGTATTCCAGCCGAGCAACTCATCCTAGCCGATCCAGATCAGCCCAGCGGAGGATCTAGTGTGGAAATGTCCAGGGTTCGCCCGGGACATAGTCCAGCAGCTCATAAAGTTCGGTTCTGGTCTGCATGGCATCGATAAAATGCTCGGCACTTCCGTCGGAAGCCAGTTTCGCAAGACACCTGGACACCGCCGCCATGGCGACCCGTTGCATGGTGACCGGATAGATGATCAGGTCGTATCCCATGTCTTCGAAACATCTGACGTCCATCATCGGCGTCTTGCCGAATTCAGTCATGTTGGCCAGAAGCAGACCTGGACAGGCGGATGAGAACTGCCTGAACTGATCCTCACTCGAAAGTCCTTCGGGGAAGATCATGTCCGCACCAGCTTCCCTGTATCGACAAGCCCTCTCTATCGCGTCGTCGATTCCCGTGACCGATGCGGCATCCGTACGCGCTATCACGATGAAGCTTTCATCCGGCTTGTGTTCGGACGCGGCCTGGATCTTCTCGATCATCTGTTCCGTTGGAATCAGCTGCTTGCCATCGAGGTGACCACATCGCTTCGGAAACACCTGATCCTCGAGGTGCAGTGCGGCCGCGCCCGAGCGGGCGTACTCGACCACCGTCCGACCGACCATCTCCACCTCGCCATACCCCGTATCGGCATCGACGACGATCGGCAGATCGCTGGCTGTCGATATCTCACGGATGGTCCTGCACATTTCCATCAGAGTCAGCATCCCGACATCGGGGTAACCGGCACTGTTGGCGGTTGCCCCACCAGAAATGTAGATGGCTGGAAATCCGGCCTGAGCCACCGCCTTGGCGACCAGTGCGTTGAATGCACCGGGGCACATGACTGCTCCAGATGCCATTGCTCTTCGAAGTCTCGCTCCAGGATGCTCTTTTGTATTCATATCGGACTCCATATTAGCATCAGACAGGGAATTCAATCGGATTCCCAACCTTGCTGAAGCCGACCACCATGCTGGTCGATGAGCAATCGATGAACGTGATCTACACATTCCCGCCCACAGAGCAGGCCACGACAACCTGTGATGGTCCGAAAAAACCGCGTGTTGGAATCGTCCTCCTGTTCTCAATGGTCCTTGTCATCATGACAGGGCTTCTGGTCATGTGGACTGTTTCCGATGGTGAGGATGATGATTCCAAATTGACCGTCGATGACATCAGGTCGATGATCATCGAAACAGCAACCCACCGTCCGGAGAACTCCATCCATCCAAATGGAGGTGTGCTTGGTTCGTGGTGGATATATGCGACCGAATCAGCCGGTGATTCACTGCTTGGTCTGTGTCTTGAATCCAGGGAATCGCATATCGGCGCATCCAGGGCATTCATGAGAATCGACGCCGAAGACGACACCTTGAGTTTCATTCTGGAAAACGCCGTCGTCGCCGTTCTTCCCCATGGTCAAATCGATGGGAGCCTTGAACGACACGCATCACTTGAGATAGGACCCATACCGTTGATAGTCGATGTCATAAACGACGAAGATGGGGATGATTCGAATTGGCATGATCCGAATGTCGCAAACGCAGGCAGAGGTGTGATGATCGGATTCTGATCACCAGGCCTTCTTGACCTCGGCATTCGGATAGTAGTACTCGATCATCTGCCAGAACGATTTGCCTTGACGGTCCATGGCAGCGCTTCCGTACTGGCAGAGTCCCGCACCATGACCATAGCCGTGACCTGATAGATGAAGACTACCCTTGTCGAGTCGGCCTTCCACCCACCCGGAATACAACCTCCCACCAGGCAGATCGTTGGATAGCAAAGCGAGTTCGGAAGCGTTCAATTCGACGTGGTTACCCCTCGTGTCAGTCACCTTCAACCGGACACCTCGTCCATGTTGGTTGGCTTCGGTGATCTCAATTCGAGAGACCCTGCCAATGCGTGAAGCACCCTCGATTCGTCTACTGGACGATCTGATCGCCGAACCGAGGTGATCTGGATCGCATGTACGCTCCCACTTGAACAATGGGGCATCCTGACAGAAACCTGTTCCAGGGTGTCCCTGAAGAGGTTTGAGTGAATTGATGGGATTGGTTCCAATCGCCTCGGTCGCCGTCGCGGCCCGTCCTCCACAACAACTACTGAAGTAGCCTGGCACCAGTTCGGAACCCCACGTCAGAACCATGCCGCTGGTCATGGAACAGGCTTTCAGGAGTCGTTCGGTCGAGACTGAACCGAGATACGCCTGCGAGCCCGCGGTGTCGATGACATCCCAGTTTCTTCGTTTTCGAAAGGCAATCTGCATGCAGGCGAAGCTTCTTGCAGCAATGGCCTGCGCCGCCTGGCATTGCAGGCCCCAATGACCGTACATCTCACCAGCAAGCACTCCCGGTAGGTAGTGCTCGATACCCACATGTTCGACGATCTCCCATGTCGGTTCCCTGTTCTCGGGAATATGAAGACACCTGATACGACCTGAATACCGTCTGGATTTTCCAGAGTCGTCCTTGATCTCGACATCGCCGTCCGTGGAGAGTTCAAGCCATGGTGAATGCTGGATCGACTTCGGAATCGAGTTCAGATTCGACCCCCGGACGATCCAGCCATCATTGTCGCGTCTTATGGTGAATGGTCCCCTGACATCCACGCTGGTGCCGACATGGTCCTCGATCAGGATCAATTCACCGTCCTTGGCGAATTCGACGGGAACGAGATCGCCCGAGACCCTCTGCAGTCGGACCCGTATCACTGGAGCCGAATCCGGAATCGGAATGGTGACGACCGGTGGATTGACCTTGATCGGCTGGTCTGGGGAGTTGGAATCCACCCCATCCCGGTCGGTGCACGAGGCGACCGTGGAGATGAACATGATCGACACGATGATTCCAGAAAACAACCTCATGCAGAACATCTCGGCTGTTTTGCATCGATGGCTGGAATGTGGATTCTGTGTAGTCGAAGAGGGCCTAGTCGAGTTTTCTGAGTTCCAGGCTGAAGCTGCCCAGGACTTCCCGGACTTCGACGAGACTGGTTGCACCGAAGTTCTTGACCCCCATCAATTCAGCTTCGGTACGGGTGGCCAGATCGCCAACCGTCTGGACACCGAGGAGCTGAAGCGCCTTTCGGGCCCGAACGGAGAAGTTCAGGTTGTTGATGGATTTGTTGAGGATCTCATCGGATGCCTTGTCTCTTATCTCGTCGTAGATCTCTTCCCTCATCCGGCTGTAGTGGGACTGGAGACTCTGTCCGAGTCTGAGCCCCTTGGATGTGAGCAT
>DEYM01000075.1 GCA_002364555.1 Phycisphaerales bacterium UBA3158
GTCCACCAAGCAGCGCAATTTCCAGGGACTGACCTTCATCCAGACCAATACGGCCATCAACCCCGGTATTTCCGGTGGTCCGCTGTTCAACACCAGCGGAGAGGTCATCGGCATCACGAACATGGGGATTCTGGCTGGTGAAGGTCTCAACTTCGCCATTCCAACTCGATATGTGAAGGATTTCATTCGCAATCGGGAGGCCTTCGCCTACGACATCAAGAATCCCAATTCCGGACATAACTACCACGTGCCACCGAATCGAACAGCCGATGGTGTCGCCAAAGAACTGAATCAGTGAATCCAATCGTTCCTGAGTGAGGGCCATCGTCCCACCAGGCACCCATCGGAGGAGAGACTCCCGTGTTTTTGACAACCGCACTCGTAACCGTTTCCTGTCTTGCCGCTACAGAGCTCACGCTGGACAAGGTCGCCCCGGAGCAGACCGTTCTCGCCGTTTCATTTGAGGATCTCTCGGATCTGATGAAGAGTTTCGATGGACAAGGAGCCATCAAGGAGATGTCGGGTACGTATCTTCTCGAGGGTCCTGCCTTTGATGCAATTCCGATGGACGATGGCATCAAGGAACTGATGGAAGAGAAGTCCCTCCTCGAGGTGACCCAGGGCATGCGGATGGGCATGGCGATATTCCCCGTCGTTGATCAGGAAACCACCGCGGTCTCAATCGGCCTGACCATGTATGTCGATCTGGGTGAATCGGCTGATTCGCTCGGCAAGGTCTGGGACGAGGCCATCGAGGCAGCCCAGTCCTCGACTCCTGATGACAT
The DNA here is from genome assembly GCA_002364555.1 of Phycisphaerales bacterium UBA3158. Classification (GTDB taxonomy): domain Bacteria; phylum Planctomycetota; class Phycisphaerae; order Phycisphaerales; family SM1A02; genus UBA1668. Next base: position 786 of record DEYM01000075.1, read on the forward strand.
GAAGATGGAGCTCATGGAGATGGGCGGCACCGAGGTCATCCGCATCGACATCGAGCAGGGCGATGACATGGAAGAAGAGGACGATCCATTCGGCGGTCGTGGTGGAATGGGCATGGGCCTCTCCATGGAAGACGCGACTCCGAAGCGTTACTTCGCGGCCCGGTCCGACGAGCACATCCTGGTGACGTCCTCTCGAAGTCAGATGCAGAGAATGATCGATCTGCTCGCTGGTGATGATGTCGAGGGTGGTCTGGGCGAGCTCGATTCCTGGAAGGGCGTCAATGGCTACCTCGGCAACTCGGGCTTGCGTATGGTTCTCCTGACCGACCATCTGGGCGAGATGATGGAATCCATGGGGCAGCCCTTCATCGTGAGCATGGCCAAGCCGATGGTCCTCGCCATGTTCGGTCGAATCGAGGCGATGGGGTACAGCCTGGAGTCCGCCGAATCGCCGGCGATGGCGACCTTCAACATGGGCGCATGGATGCCCGAAGGCAAGACCGGTCTCATGAATCTCATGTCCCGCAATTCCGCTAGGGAGCCGATTCCAAGCTGGCTGTCCGCGGAGGCCGTCAGCTATGGGCGTCTGAACTTCGACTTCGATGGTGTCATTCCCTGGATCAAGGAAGTGATCAACTCCAATCCCATGATGGCCATGCAGGGTGCCCAGGCCATGGAGCAGATGGAGCCGATGATGCAGAAGTTCATGGATGGAATGGGCGGCACCGTTCAAATGAGCAAGAGCATCAGCTATCCCCTGACTGCCCAGAGCATGGGAAGCCTCTATGCGATTGATTCCAAGAACGCCAAGTCGTTCACGGACACGCTTTCCGAAATGGCTCCCCAGATGGGATTCGAGCCTCGTGATTTCCAGGGTCACCAGATCTATTCGATGGAGACCGGTGGCATGGTCCCCGGCATGCCATCCGAGATAGCTGTGGCCGTCGGAGGTGGTGAGATCTACCTGGGAACCATGTCATCCGTCGAGCAGTCTCTTCGCACAATCGGTTCGACCGATTCCAGCGACAGTCCCGTCGCCGCGAGCTTCAAGCCAGTCGAGTCGATGTTCTCCACCGATCCTGTCGTCTACTGGTCCATCTCGGATATTGGTCGTTCCATGGCTGCGGAAGCGAAGATATCGATGATGCAGTGGTCCAAGGAGATGGATGATCTGCGTCAGGAGGATCCCGAGTTGGCAGAGGAGCTCGGAGAGATGATGAACGACGAGGCCGGGCCGATGAGCATGTTCGGAGAGTTCGGCGACATGATCGGGCTCGTCGGGTACGAGATCATGTCGGTCGACAGCGGCTTCAAGGGCAAGGGTTGGATCATGGAGCCGGTGGTCGAGTAGGGCTCATCGTCCGAGTTGGGCTCAGGTCCAGCCGAGTACCAGGAAGATCGATGTGAACACCAGGTCCGCGATGATGACGATCACGATCGTCTGGACGACGGTGTCGGTGGTCGCCTTGCCGACGCCCGCGGCGCCACCGGTGACCTTGAGTCCGTTGTAGCAGGCGATCGACGCCAGTATGACACCGAAGAAGAGCGCCTTGATCAGTCCGGTCAGGAAGTCCGAGAGATTGAGCTGAACGAGCGTGTTGTCGATGTACACCTGAGAGGAGACATCGAACGACAGGCAGGTGATGAAGCCCGCACTGACCACGCCGGACACATCGGCGAGGATCGTCAGGAGGATCAGGCTGATGACCGTGGCGATCACTCTTGGGACGACCAGGAATCGAATTGGATTCAGGGCATGGGCTTCAAGCGCCTCGATCTCCTCGCCGACGACCATGGTGCCGATTTCAGCGGCGATCGATGCCCCGGCGAATCCCGTGAGGACGATGGCCGAGATGAGGGGGCCAAGTTCGCGGAACACGGCTATGCCGACGATGTTGGCGATCTTGTTCTGCTGGCCCAGTTCAGCGAGTGGGGGGTACATGGACATGGCCAGAATCAGCCCGATGCACGAGGAGACGACAAGCACGATCGCGATCGACTTGACGCCGACTCGTACCATCTGAGCCACGATGGCGTCCTTGCCGAGTCTGACGGTGGGTACCATCAGGGGTCGTACGCTCCACTTGGCGGAATTCCAGATGATGAACCAGAGGCCTCCCAGGAGTGTGAAGACACTCAGCCAGAAGCTGCCCCACAAGGCCATCGCTCTGATGGCCAATGGTTCTCTTGTCGGCATGTCGCTGCTTGAATCCATTCAGTCGGTTGTCCCGGTGCACTCTTCCAGCGATACCGCGATCTTGAAGACCCCGTCGAGTCGAGCGATCTGGAACACCGACAGAACTCGGTCGCCCAGCTGGCAAAGTGTCAGATCGAGCCCCTTCTGTCGACACGACTGAAGCAGTTCGACCAACGTCGCGACACCTGACGAATCCATGTACGGAACGGCTTTCAGATCGACAATGATCTGATCGGTCGCTTCATCCACGATTTCGCGAAGCTGTGTTCGCAATGTCGGGGAACTGGCCAGGTCGATGTCGCCTTCTGGTCTGATGATCACCATGTCCTGTTGGCGATCGACAACTACTTTCATGACATGATCACTCATCGGAGTCCCCATTTTCAATCGTGTTCTTCGGATTGTGGCCCAGCGGGTATCGCATGGACAGTTTCATACCGCCGCCATCGCGATGGCTGTATTCCACGGTTTCCATGATCTCGTTGATGATGTGGACGCCGAGACCGCCCGGACGAACGTCATCGAGATTTCGGGATCGGATCGTGTCGAGATCCGCATGCTTGGCCCGGTCGAGAACTTCTATCAGAAGCTCGGACTTCTCTTCTTCCAGACGAGTCAGCTGGAGCGTTATTCTGCCATCCGGAGAGTTGTCGTATCCATGGCGGATGACGTTGCAGATCGCCTCGTCGACCGCCAGGCATATTCGAGCGGATTGATGGTGGTCGAGTCCCATTCGCTCACACAGGGAATCCAGCAGTCGGCGTATGGCCCCGAGATAGATCGGGCGGCTGAAGAATTCCAGATCGATGTCTGGGGTCACTTCCGGCTTGTGATCGGTATCGGTCATGGGTCGTTGAGCGAGATCCCTTCCCTGATGGGGGGAGGCTGTCTTCTTGGAATGGGGTTGGGATGTGGTTGCTGACACGATCTCATCATACGGGAAGGTGTCCGATTCGACTCAGCGGCCCTCTCTGGATAATCCACACGCGGCTGCTCCTGATACCATGATTCACTCTGATTCGGTTTTCCGGGACTCGCCGGCCATCAGATTCCAAAGGAGCCTGTTTCATGACATCTGGAGGGGATTTGTCACATCACGCCAAGCGAGATGTCGAGACGGTGCTGATTCTTGACTTTGGTAGTCAGTATGCCCAGCTGATCGCCCGAAGGGTTCGTGAAGCGGGTGCGTTCAGTCTTCTGGTCTCCCCGGATATGCCGTTGGAGAAGCTGCGTGCTCACAATCCCAAGGGCATCATCCTGTCCGGTGGACCTTCAAGCATCAATGAAGAAGGCTCGCCTCGCTGCGATGAACGGTTGTTCGAACTGGGTGTCCCCGTTCTTGGCATCTGCTACGGAATGCAGCTTGGTTGTCACCTTCTGGGCTGCAACATCGAGGCGGCCCAAGCCAGGGAATATGGTAGAAGTCGCCTTTCCGTCGAGTGTACCGAGGGGCTGCTGGCGAATATCCCTCAGGAAACAGCAGTATGGATGAGTCATGGAGATCAGGTATCCGGTCTCTCGGACGACTTCGAGACGCTGGCTTCGACGCCAACGTGTCCCCATGCCGCCGTTCGACATCGTTCCCTGCCTTTCCACGGCATACAGTTCCATCCGGAAGTCACCCACACTCCCCATGGTGTCGATATTCTTCGCAATTTCCTCTACGAAGTCTGCGGGTGCACCGGCACATGGAGAATGTCCGACTACCTCGAATCCGCCTGTGAAGAGGTGCGTAGTCGAGTCGGCCAGGATCGGGTGATCTGCGGACTCAGCGGTGGTGTCGATTCGTCCGTCGTGGCGGCACTGCTTTCCAAGGCGATCGGTGATCAGCTGACATGCATCTTCGTCGACAACGGCCTGCTCCGGAAGAAGGAGCGTGATCTCGTCGAGTCGACGTTCCGTGGCCATTTCGACATCGATCTTCGAGTGGTCGACGCCTCTGAGGAGTTCCTGTCCGATCTCGAGGGTGTGACCGATCCGCAGGAGAAGAGACGTCTCATCGGGCATCGCTTCATCGACGTCTTCAAGGCTTCCTCAAAGGAAGTCGCGGCAGAGGGGCGAGGTGAAGCTCGTTTTCTCGCTCAGGGCACCTTGTATCCGGATGTCATCGAATCGGGCCACGGCCATGCCGGGCAGGCTGCCAACATCAAGCTGCATCACAATGTGGGTGGATTGCCGGAGGATCTGGGTTTCGAGCTCATCGAGCCGCTTCGCCAGCTTTTCAAGGACGAGGTCCGAGCGCTTGGCGAGGTTCTTGGCCTGCCGTCGCACATCGTATGGAGGCATCCGTTTCCCGGTCCGGGTCTGGCTGTCCGCGTTCTTGGTGAGATAACCAGGGACAAGCTGGATGTCATCCGCGAATGCGATGAGATTCTCCTGGAGGAGATCGTCGCTCGGAATCTCTATCGAAGCACGGATCAGGTCTTCGCCGTCCTTCTTCCCGTCCAGTCGGTCGGTGTCATGGGGGATGGTCGAACCTACGAATCGGTCGTCGCCGTCCGTGCCGTCGAGACGTCGGATTTCATGACCGCGGACTGGGCCAGGATTCCACATGATGTCCTTGCGAACATCAGCAGCAGGATGATCAATGAAGTGGCTGGTGTGAACAGGGTGGTCTACGACATCTCGAGCAAGCCTCCGGCCACGATCGAGTGGGAGTGAGCGGATTCAATCAGCCTCTTCTCGGGCTGCGCCCGGATCCAGGCCGCTTGTTCTGAGGGGATGTCGTCTGCCGTGCCTGATCGACCGCGGATGATGCCATGGAGCCCTTCGTGGATTCCTCATGAGTCATGTCGTCCGCGGGTCTGGCGAAGACGAGTCGACCGGCCGTTGTCTGGACTGAGTTGTTGATCGTGATCATGATCTCATCGCCGATGTATCTGTCACCACCTTCGATGACGACCATGGTGCCATCAGGCAGAAATCCGATTCCCTGATCCTTCGATTCGCCTTTTCGGAGTATGGCGATGGGCATCGTCTGCCCCGGCACGACGGTTCCCTGCAGTTGGTCGGTCAGGTCATTGAGATTCAGGACGCTCACGTCACGGATCTCGGCGACTCTGGCCAGATTGAAATCGGTGGTCACGATCCGGAAGGACTTCTCCTCGGCCAGAAGAAGCAGGGCAAGATCGACCGCCTCGTCTCCCTGTTCGGCCTGTTCGATGGTGATCGTCGTGCGGGCATTGTCCTGAAGCTGCCGGAGGTTCGCCAGGCCCCTTCGGCCACGGGCACGCTTGGCGGAATCGTTCGAGTCCGAGAGCTGGTGCAGTTCATCGATGATGAACTGGGGAGCCACGAGCGGCGCGTCGAGGAATCCGGTCTGTGAAAAGCTGTTTATCCGACCATCGATGAACGCGGAGGAGTCGAGGAGCATCGGTCGAACCCCTCTGACCTGCCTGGAGAATTCGACGTACGGAATGACCATCCGAATGTTGTCTTTGGTGGTCAGAACGATCGACACGGCGAGGTAGCAGAGTGTCAGTCCACTGGCCAGCTTCAGAAGAGTGAGATACTTCAGCGCGGAATCCTCTCGGTCGAGGCCCCATGTATCCGCGATCAGATCGATCAGAGTGCCCACGGCAAGCGAGGCGAAGAGTCCCGCGACCAGCGCCAGATACAGCCCGAACACGTTGGCGAGTCTCTTCCTCGGATTCAGTATGTCCAGGAACAGAACGATCGCGGCCAGTGCGGTGGTCGACACGACAGGCGCCGCGTAGTCCCAGAACACCAAACCCTTCTCCACAGGGGCCACGATACTGATGAACGGAAGGGTGGACGCCGCGATCATCAGCACCACGTAGACCAGCCGAGTGGACAGCAGCAGGAAGTGTTGGGAGTCCTGCTGTGACGTCTCGAGAGGCGTCTTCAGCTCGGGCGGCTTCTGGCTGGACCCTTCCTTGTTGCTCATGACATGAGTGTACCAAGGTCAAATGGCCCGGCTTCCGTGGGATCTGATCCGAAGTCGTGATCTTCATCGAGAATCACCGGTTCTGCTCGGGTAGTCGATTCGGAGGCCTGCTACCATGCGGTGGATCGAGGGCGTGGAAAGGGCGGTCGGGCCTCGTGGGTAGGTGTCTCGTGAACCTGGTCAGGGCTTGATCGCAGCAGCCATAAGCGTCTTCATTTGCGCCGTGGGTGTCCTGGCCGCCCTTTGTGTGCCCTCGATCCTCTTGCCATCAGAAACGAGCGGAGTCACCTTGGCCTACACCGTCCTTGCACGTCGATACAGATCCCAGTCCTTCGATGAAGTCGTCGGGCAGGAGGCTGTTGCAAGGACGCTCGAGACGGCCATTGGAAGCGATCGAGTCGGGCACGCCTATCTCTTCTGCGGCACACGAGGTGTCGGCAAGACGACCATGGCGAGACTGTTCGCCGCGGAAATCAACACCAGTGAGGATCTTGAGAGTGCACAGGCCATCCGCGAGGCGGTCATGCGTGGTGAAGACCTCGATGTCATCGAGATCGACGGTGCCTCCAATCGTGGCGTGCAGGAGGCTCGTGATCTGATCGCCAATGCCGGCCTGGCGCCGACTCGATGCCAATACAAGATCTACATCATCGATGAAGTCCACATGCTCACGACGGAATCGTTCAATACGCTTCTGAAGACCATGGAGGAGCCGCCGCCTCACGTGAAGTTCATCCTGTGCACGACCGAGCCAAACAAGGTTCTGCATACGATCCAGAGTCGATGTCAGCGATTCGATTTCAGACCGATTCCATCGGCACAGATAACGGATCACCTTCGTGAGGTCCTTTCGAAGGAAGGTGTCCAGGCGGACGAGGAAGTCATCTCCAGGGTCGCGGAGCTGGGCAATGGTTCGATGAGAGATGCCTTGAGTGTCCTCGAGCGATTGCTCGCGTCGGGCTCGAAGATGCTCGAAGCCTCCGTCATGGATCAGGTGCTCGGATTGCCCAACCAGCAGCGTGTGGGCGAGGTCATCGATGCGATTCTGGAAGGCGATCCGGCCAACGCGCTGACCTCCGCCTCATCGCTGCTCTCGGAAGGCACCAGTCTCGATCAGTTGATGGAATGTCTCATCGGCAATCTGCGATCGCTGCTGCTGGTGACCACCTGTGGACCGGATACCGATCTGCTGGAAGTCACCGATTCGTTCAGGTCACAGTTGACATCGCAGTCGGCCCAGCTTGATGTCGAGGGAACGCTCCATCTTCTGGCCCTGTGTGAACATGCTTCAAGAGCCTCGAGGCTTTCCGCGTCGGCACGAGCGGTGTTCGATGCGACGATCGTTCGAATGGCACTTGCAGAGAAGCTTGTGGACGTACAGTCCCTGCTGTCCGGGCAGAGCCCTTCGCCCAGCGGCAAGCCCGCTCAAAAAAAAAGTAGCCACTCGCCGAGTGTGAAGGCCGATCGCCCGCCCAAGGCAAGCGTCCAGAAGGCGCCCGCTGCAGTCAAGCCGTCACCGCCCCCGGCACCGGTCGGAAATCCTGTCGTTCATGATGCCAGAGAGATCTGGGACAGAGTTCGTGATCAGGCCTCTGCTGCCAGCATCAAGGCGAAGGTCGGTTCCTTCGAGCCAGTGGAGGTTGTCGATGGCGTTCTCCATCTGAAGCTTCTGGCATCGAGTGGAGGCGCGTATCTGGCTGATACCGTGGACTCGCTGATGGATCTGGTCTCGGCAGCTGCCGGACAGCGATTGAAATTGAAGGTCGTCGGTTCGGATCAGCCCAAGCAGGCGGCCATCGAAAAGCCCAGGAAGAAGAAGTCGATCGAAGGTGTCCAGGATGATCCCGCCGTCAAGATGGCATCCGATCTGATGCAGGCGGTCGTCGTGGATATCGAGGAGAATATGGATTCCAATGAATCCCAGGAAGGAAGTCGCTAGTGTTTGATGGACTCAAAAATATGGCTGGCATGGCATCGATGATGAAGGATCTGCCCAAGATGCAGGCCAGACTTGAACAAGTGAAGTCTGAACTCTCGAGTCTTCGGGTCGAGGCTGAAACAGGTGGTGGGGCCGTTCGTGTAGTGGCTACCGCGGACATGAACATCGACTCCGTGAAGATCGATCCGTCCATGATGGCGAGTCTCGTCAATGCGGATGCGCCCGATGATCATCGAATGGCGGAGGAACTTGTGACCGGGGCCGTCAAGTTGGCCATGGAAAGAGCAAGGGAGGCAGCCAAGAATCATCTCTCCGCAGCTGCCAGCGAACTCGGACTTCCGATTCCACCTGGTGGCCTGCTTGGGCCCTGAGAGATGATGGAGTCGATCTGAAATGTCATCCCATGGAATGAACGCCTTTCCCGAGCCGGTCGATCGTCTCGTTCGCGAGTTGCAGCGATTGCCGGGCATCGGCCGCCGAACCGCGACGCGGCTCGCGTTTCACCTGTTGAAGGACAGTGATGATCATGCTCAATCGCTTGCCCAGGCCATCGAGGATGTGAAGGCCAATATCTCCTGCTGTGGTATCTGCTTCCAGCTGACGGACGTCGAGCCCTGTCGTCTCTGCTCGAGTCCCGTTCGTGATGCTTCGACGATACTCGTCGTGGAGCAGCCCGGGGACCTGATGACATTCGAGGGCACCGGCATGTACAAGGGGCTGTATCACGTGCTGGCGGGTCGTATCGATCCGCTCGCTGGTGTTCGTCCTGAGGATCTGACCATTCCGGCGCTTCTGGAGCGAATCGATGTTCCCGAGAAGAATGCAGGCGGGGTGGAGGTGACGGAAGTCATTCTCGGATTGAACCCGAATCTGGAAGGGGACAGCACCACGTTGTATCTGGCTGAAGTGCTTTCTCAGCGATCCATCCAGGTGACTCGTCTGGCTCGCGGCCTGCCAAGTGGTTCACAGCTTGAATTCGCCAACAACGCGATCCTTGCAGATGCCCTGCATGGCAGGCAGGGTCTTGAGGATGGCGTCCAGTGATCCCGACTCTTGATTGACTGATGCTCCTCGACGGTGTCGAGCACTATGATGGCAGTGATTGAACACCCGCCTGGAGATCCGGATCATGATGCGATTTGATACTTCTCAGAACATGAAGCTCGGCCAGCAGATGAAGCTGAGCCCGAGAATGATCCAATCGATGGAGATCCTGCAGATGCCGATTCTGGCGCTTCAGGAACGCATCGATCAGGAGCTTGAAACCAATATCGCACTTGAGGTCAACGAGGAGGAGGCCGCATCGCCTACGGAGACCGAACGCGAGACCGACATCGAATCTCGTGAGATGGTCGTTGGCGATACGGCTGCTGACGACTTCGCCCGCCTGGATTCCATGGAGAACAACTACCGCGAGGCCTTCGACAACGAGTATTCATCAGGAAGCTTCTCCAGTTCCCGGATGGCTGGTGAACGTGACGGAAAGATGGATGCGATGGCGAGCATCAGTGCCCGAGGCGAGCGGTTGGCCGAGCAGCTGCTGCATCAATGGACCTTCGCCGAGGTGGCGGAGCCCATCGCGAAGGCAGGTCGGATCATCCTCGAATATCTCAATGATGATGGGCTGCTGGAGTCGGATCTGGAGGGCATCTTCCAGCAACGAAGCGGCAGCGCCGAGGCTGAAGGCGTGACCATGGAGACGATGGTGGAGGCGCTGGATGCGATTCATCATTGGATAGATCCTCCGGGACTTGCCGCCAGAAGCATCAAGGAGTGCCTGCTTCTGCAGGTGAAGTCCTTTCGTCAGAATGGTGAGGATGGCCAGGCCGACTGCTGGGACGACGTGGAGCGTCTGATCGAGGATCACATGGATGACCTCGTGCAGAATCGCCTGCCCAAGATCGTCCAGGAGACGGGCCTTGACATGGAGAGCGTGCAGGAGGCGATGAAGCTCATGCACAAGCTGGATCTGGCGCCCGGCAAGCGTCTCGTCAGTGAAGAGGTCAAGCCGATCCTGCCAGATGTGATCGTGGAATACGACGAAGCGAGGGATGAATACATCGCGGCGCTCTGTGACGGTGTCATCCCACCACTACGGGTATCCCCCCGATACGAGGAGATGTCGAAGGATCGTGAGGCCGACAAGGAGACCCGTGAATTCCTCGGCAAGAGCGTTGGCAACGCTCGATGGATCATCGAATCGATCAATCAGCGAAAGAGTTCGCTTCTCCGCGTCGTGAATGTCGTTCTTTCCAGGCAGCGTGAGTTCTTCGACATCGGACCTCAGCAGCTCAAGCCATTGCCGATGGTCGATGTCGCGGATCAGCTTGGGATCCACGTGGCGACCGTGAGTCGAGCCGTGGCCGACAAGTGGGTCCAGACACCAAGAGGCATCGTTCCACTTCGACGTTTCTTCTCCGGTGGCACCGAGACGGCCAGTGGCGAGAACATGAGCTGGGAGGCCGTCAAGGCCGTTCTTCAGGAGATCGTCGACGCGGAGGACAAGCTGCATCCGCTCAGCGACGAATCCATCGCGGCGTCCCTGAAGGAGAAGGGGATCGACATCGCGCGACGCACGGTGGTCAAGTACCGCCAGCAGCTGGGTATTCCCCCGGGGCGGCTTCGAAAGCGTTACTAGGATCCATGCCGATCAGATCGTCGTGATCTCTTTGACCTTCTTGTTGACCGAGGCGTCGATATCGCCGATTTTGCCCTTCGTCAGATCCTCGATGTTGGCCTTGGCGGCCTTGCCTTGATCTTCCGAGGTTGAATTCGACTTGTCCTTGACCATGGAATCGATCTGTTTGACGGCATCGCGTCGTTCATTTCTGATGGCCACCTTCGTCTCCTCGCCGAGCTTCTTGGCCTGTGATGCCAGTTGTGCTCTTCGTTCGGCGGATGGTGACGGCACGGCGATCCTGATGGCTTCACCCTCGACAACGGGATTGAGGCCCAGGTCGGCTGCCTCGATCGATTTGACGATGGTGTTCTTCACGGCTGGATCGAA
>DEYM01000004.1 GCA_002364555.1 Phycisphaerales bacterium UBA3158
GGACTTCCCCGCAAGACCGAGGTGACCAGTGCCGAAGTCCGCGAAGCCCTGCAGGAACCGGTGAAATCGATCGTGGACGCCGTCAAGAGAACACTGGAGCGGGCCGAGCCCGAGCTGGCCGCAGACCTCGTCGACAACGGGATCAGTCTTGTTGGTGGCGGCGCCCTGCTGCGTGGCCTCGATGTCGTCATTCATGAAGACACTGGTCTTGATGTTTCCATCGCAGATGATCCACTGACTTGTGTGGCTCGCGGCACGAGCATCTACCTCGAGAATCTCGAGGAGTGGAAATCAACGATGGAATCCGACATGGACGACCTGTGATTCGCGGGTTGTCATGAGGATCCGATCACGACATGTACTCACCGTGGTGCTGGGCGTGACCCTTCTGGTGGCCGTTCTGCCGACTCGCTGGCTTGGCTGGACCTCCGACATGGCGGACATCGTCCGGATTCCCATCATGCCTCTGGCGGGTGTTGGAAGCAGACTGGCCGGCGCCATGAGACCGGTCAACATCGATGGAAATCTCGTAGGCGATGTCGCGGATCTTCGTGAAATGGAATCGCAACGAAGCAGGATCGAACGCCTGCTTCTCGCCGAGCAGCTGCGTGTGGCCGAGCTTGAGACACAGCTGAGGCATCTGCAGGATCTGCCTCCGGATGCACGAACACGTCGTCCACCAGTACTCATCAAGTCCGAAGTGACGGGCCGTCGTCCGGATCATCCCGCATCAGGCGTCGAGCTCCATGTCGGTCCGGAACTCGCCGGTCGTGTCAGCCAAGGAGATGCGGTGACCTGGGACGGTAGATGGCTGGTGGGCCGTGTCACGCGAGTCTCGGATTTTCGTCTGTCGGCGCTTCCGGTGACGCATCCCGATGTGGGGCCTCTGATGGGGGTGATACTGCCCGAAGATGAAGCGGTGGATGTGGCCTCCTCCCCAAGAATTCTCCTGAAGCAGGATGGTTCGGGCAATCTGATTGGTGAAATCGATCGCCGCTCACCCGTGGCGATCGGAGATCGGGTGATTCTGGCGGATAGAAGCTGGCCTTCTTCACTGCAGGCCTTCAAGATCGGTCGAGTGGCCAAGATGGATGATGTCGATGCGGCACCACTGCGAGTGCGTCTGCTGGTGGAACCCGAAGTTCATCTGCACCAATTGCCCTGGGTCGTCATCGTCGGGCAGGATGCTCGTGGGGTGGCTCCATGAGGTGGTTGGTCTTTGTCATAGCGGCCTTCATCGCGGTAGCGCTTGATTCGGGATTCAGCAGTATTTTCACGCTTCGTGGGGCCTGGTTCCTCACACCGAGCTTCGCCGCCTGTCTCCTGGCCTTCGTGGCGTTGCTGGGTCCGCCGGTGGTCGTGGTCTGGGCGGCCTGGCTTCTGGGCATGCTCGCGGACCTGTCACCAGGGCTCGGGGAATCTGGCGGGGGGCTCCATGTGATCGGTCCTCATGCCCTTGGGTACCCGCTCGGCGCCTGGCTTGTACTCAACTTCAGGACATGGATGTTCCGTCGGCGTGTGACGACGGTTGCCATGCTGACGTTCGTCTGCGTTCTCGCGGCAGGAGTAGTCCAGATCGCGATCGGAATATTGAGATTCTGGCTTCCGTGGGCTGGTGGGGAACTCGTACCATTTGGTCTGGGCGAGATTCTGCATGAATGTGGAAATGCCGCCTATTCCGCAATACTTGCCATTCCGGTGGGATGGCTTCTGCTTCAGACGTTGCCCATGTGGCGGTTCGACTATGGTACGTCCCGCCGATCGAGCTGAATCCAACATCACTACGGGATCCCAAACGCATGGCTGAACTGATCATCTTTGACGACACACGGGGTCGAATGGGTCCACTGGACGACCTTCGACCCGTATTCGCTCTGCGTACAGGGGGAATGCTCACCTACGAACGCATCGAGCGTGCGCTGGGTCAGTTCGTCAGTGGTTGGTGGGTTGATTCGAAGCATCTGGCCACTTGGTCCGCTTCCAGCTCCCGCCCCGTGAACGAGCTTCCTACTGGCGATCATCTGCTCATTGTCAATGGTCGATGGTCGGGATGCGGGCATCTGCCGGCGCCTCAGAAGGGGCATGCCGTCGTCTGTGAGCAGGGTGATGTCCTGGCCGTCTGTCTCGAACGAAAAGAAGCGGCAGCGTTTCTTGGCAGTGGTCAGCTTCCCGAATCGATACAGCAGGATGTGGTTTCGGGCCTGCCGATCTATCGAGATGCCTGGGATCTGCTCAACTGGCTTTCCGAATGCCTGGCGGATGATCTCGAGGCAGAACCCTTCTCGCCCAATGCAGCGGATCGGGCCGAGTGTGCCGGAGAGCATCCTGTCAGCATCGACGACACCTCAGTCGTCTTTCCGGGTGTGGTCTTCGATACCCATGCCGGGCCGATCTTCATCGGACCCGATGTCACGATTCGTCCCAACGCCGTGCTCGTGGGGCCCTGCTGGATTTCACGTGGCAGCGTGATATCAGAAGGGGCCGTCATCCGAGGCAACACGGTCATCGGTCCCAATTGCCGCATCGGAGGAGAAGTCGGTGCCTCGTTGTTCCAGGGATGGAGCAACAAGGTCCATGACGGCTATCTGGGTGACAGTGTGGTGGGCTCGTGGGTGAATCTCGGAGCTGATACCGTCACGTCCAATCTGCTCAACACCTACGGTGAGATAGCCGTCCGTCTCGAGCCGGACTCGTCGCGAAGGCGAACAGGTCGGATGTTCCTTGGAAGTCTCATCGGTGATCATGTGAAGACGGCAATCGGTACTCGTCTGATGACCGGCACTGTGATCGGAACGGGCGCCATGATCGCGACGACGGCACCACCTCCAACGACAGTGGAAAGGTTCGCATGGCATACGGACGATGGGCAGCGTCGATACAGAATCGACAAGTTCATCGATATGGCCCGCACGGTATCGAAGAGGCGTGAGATGGTTCTCGACGAGCAGACGGAGGCTCTTCTGAGGACCATTCATTCGAACTTGCCATCTTTGGGCGACTGAGTGATGTCAGAGACGCTCTACATCATCGATGGCTATTCACAGTTCTTCAGGGCGTACTACGCCCGAAGGCCGTATCAGACTTCTCCAGTCACTGGTGAACCGACGAAGCTGGTCGCGGGATTCGCCGACATTCTGATGAGTCTGATCAGGAACGAATCACCGACATGGTTGGCCGTGGCGTTGGATGTATCAGGTGACAAGGGGACCTTTCGAAGTCAGATAGATGCGGAGTACAAGGGGAACCGCGAGAAGGCACCGGAGGATTTCGGCCCTCAGGTCGACCGATGTTTCCAGATGCTCGATCTTCTGAACATACCCATGATCGGGATAGAGGGTGTGGAGGCCGATGATGTCATTGCCACGATCGCCAAGCGCATATCCGGACAGACCGGCGATGTGAACGTGCGGATCATCTCGAGTGACAAGGATCTGACCCAGGTCATCAACGACAAGGTCGAGTTGTTCGATCCATCCAAGGGTGTTCGAACGCCTTCGGATGTATTCAAGTTCGAGGGTGTTGAGCCTCATCATGTCCTAGATATTCTGAGTCTGATGGGAGACAGCGTCGACAACATCCCGGGTATTCCCGGAATCGGTCCGAAGACCGCGGCGAAACTGATCCTGCAGTACGGGAACATCGAGGGAATCTACGAACACATCGACGAGATGACTCCCAAGCGACGGGAGAATCTCGAAGGTGGATTCGAACGACTGGAGATGAATCGAAAGCTGGTGAGGTTGCAGGACACTCTGGACTTCGATTTCCCGATCGAGTCAGCCCGCATCGAACCGGCCTCGCTTGACCTGCCTTCGTTGGAGACGTTCTGCCGGGAAATGGGATTCACCAGGCTGCCTGCGCAGGTTCGTGATTTGATCACGAGCTCGTTGCCGGTGGGAGAGGACGCCGATCCCGATGCGTTCGGAACCCTCTGGGCGGAATCGACGCAATCAGGGGCCGTCAGACAGGCGGATCCCGAAGCCGAGTATCAACTCGTGGACACGCTTCCGGCGTTGAGGAAGCTGGTGGGCTCCATCCGCTCGGCCGGTCGAGTCAGCTTCGACGTCGAGACCACGGGGCTGGATGTGATGCGGGAGGATCTCTGCGGCATCGCGATCTCGCATGAACCCGGGAAGGCCTTCTACATTCCCGTGCGTTCGCCTTCGCCCGATGATCATCTGGATGAGAGCACGGTCGTCCAGGAGATGCGCGATGTTCTGGAGGATCCAGCGATCGTGAAGATCGCCCACAACGCCAAGTTCGACATCAAGATGCTTCGGCGTGTCGGAATCAATGTCACCGGTCAGGTCAAGGACACGATGATCGCCTCGTATGTCGTCAATTCGACTCGTTCGAGACACAGGATGGACGATCTTGCGCTTGGTCTGCTTGGATTGAATTGCATTCCCATCAGCTCGCTCATCGGTTCGGGTTCGAACCAGAAGACGTTCGACACCGTGGATCTGGACATCGCCGTTCCCTATGCCGCCGAGGATGCCGACATCACATTGCGTCTCTGGGATGTCCTTGATCCGGATGTGCGGAGACTTGGCCTCGTCGATCTGCTTGATGAGGTGGAGCTGCCGCTGGTTCCGGTTCTGGCCGAGATGGAGTACACGGGTATTCGAGTGGATCCCGATGAATTGGATCGGCAGCGACTGAGGCTGGAGGATGAACTGGCCCGACTGCGAAAGCAGATTCTCGATTGTGCGCCTGGTCCATTGAATCCCGATTCCCCGAAGCAGCTCGCGGCAGCCTTGTTCAATGATCCCGAAGCGGATCCACCCGGGATGGGGCTGACTCCGGTCAAGAAGAGAAAGACCGGGCCCTCGACTGACCAGGAAGTTCTGGAGAAACTGGATCGTGATCCCGAGGTCATGACGCCATTGCCCGGACTTGTGCTGGAGTACCGTCAGCTCGCCAAGCTGGTGAGCACCTATCTGCTCTCCCTCAAGGATTCGATCAACCCGCGAACACATCGAATACACAGCAAGTTCAATCAGGTCGGAACGGCGACCGGTCGCTTGAGCTCAAATGATCCCAATCTCCAGAACATTCCCATTCGAACCGAGACGGGAAGAGAGATTCGAAGGGCCTTCATTCCAGAGGATGGATTCCAGTTCGTCACGGCGGACTATTCACAGGTGGAACTTCGCCTGTTGGCACACCTCTCGGGTGATGAAGGCATGCAGTCGGCCTTTCATGCCGGTGAAGACATTCATCGGGCAGTCGCCGCGGAGGTCTTCGGTGTCCCCATCGATGATGTGACCAAGGATCAGAGAAGTGCCGCGAAGATGGTCAACTTCGGAATCGTGTACGGGGTGACCCCGTACGGTCTGGCACGCAGATTGGATCAGGATGTTGCCAGGGCATCCAGAATCATCAGTGACTACAAGAATCGTTTCAAGGGGATCGAGACATTCCTCGAATCATGCGTCGAAGAGGCTCAGGAAAAGGGATTCGTCGAAACGATGCGAGGTCGAAGGCGTCAGATAAACGACATCAATTCCCCGAACAGGCAGACTCGCGCGATGGCCGAACGACTCGCTATCAATTCAGTCGTGCAGGGCAGCGCCGCCGATCTGATCAAGATCGCCATGATCGATGTCGATGCGGGCTTGAAGGAGATTGATCCAGGAGCTCGCCTGATTCTGCAGGTTCATGACGAACTCGTACTGGAATGTCCCCTTGAATCATCCCAGTCGGTCCGGGACTATCTCGTCGAGCGGATGGAATCGGCGATGAAACTGGATGTTCCAATGGTGGTCGACGCCTCGATTTCATCGAATTGGTACGACGCCAAGTAGTGGCAAAGGTGCCGTTTCCGCTGAAGGTCGATTCGGTCGGTTTCGTGGCGACTTGAGGCCCAATAAGATCCATGACTCTCCGTCGGGTGTCGCGAATATGGCTGAAAACAGCGGTGTTCGGATTATTTTTAGTATCTGATCAGTCATGTGGTACGTTGAATTGACTCCATTGTCATCGATAGTGGGGTACTAGGGGCTTTGCATCTGCCCACCGGGTGGATGTTCCGGGGGTGGTATGCACGTGAGGGACAGACTTCAATCCAGTCGATTCGAGCTGAAGTACGTGGTCAGCGAGGAGAAGGCCAAGGCTATACGTGAATCCCTGCGCATCCGTCTCTATCCGGACACCTTCACGCAGTCCGATGGAACCGGATACAGGGTGAATTCCCTGTACCTGGATTCGGACGGGCTGGATCTCTGCAATGCCACCGTTCAAGGACACAAGAATCGCTTCAAGCTTCGCATTCGCTGGTACGAAGGTGAGGAGTCCAAGCCGTATTTCATGGAGATAAAGCGGCGTGTGAACGATCAGATTCTGAAGAAGCGAGCCGCTATCCAGCTGGAGGGCGTCTCTGAAATACTTGGAGGTCATCTGCCTACGCGTGACCATCTCTATGGCGATTCCGAGATGCATGCGAGCCTTGGTGTACTGGAGGAATTCTGCAGGCTTCGCAATTCACTACAGGCTTCGGGAGCCGTATATGTTCGATACAACCGTGAAGCCTGGATTCCAGACGAGATGGAGACTGCTCGAGTCACATTCGATCGTGAGCTGCATGGTTCACAATTCGCAGGGGATTTCAACCCATCCAGTCAATCATGGTCCTGTGTACAGCCTCGTGGGACAATCCTCGAATTGAAATTCACGGATCGAATCCCCGGTTGGATGCGAAGACTAGTCTCTGATTTCAATCTGAACAGGGAATCTGTCCCGAAGTACGTCTCGTGTGCAGCTGGAATCAACAGATGTCGAAGTAGGCTGATGCTTGCCCATTGGGAGAATTCCTGATGGACTCGATGATGGGATCAATGTTTGAAAGAGGTACCGTTTCAGGGATGCCGCTCGAGACGGTCCTCCTGTCTCTGCTGCTTGCCTTCCTGATCGGACACGTGATCGGTTGGATCTACACGTGGACACACCATGGATTGAGCTATTCGCAGTCCTTCTCGGCGTCACTGGTCGTCATGCCGGTGCTTGTCTGTCTTGTGATGCTCCTGATGTCCGACAATCTCGTCGTGGCATTCGGCCTTCTTGCGGTATTCGCCGTGGTGCGTTTTCGCAACGTGCTCAAGGACACGAGGGACACGACCTTCGTTCTCTGGAGCATCATCGAAGGCATGGCCTGTGGGATTCTCAAGTTCGAACTCGCCATTGTCGGCGTGATCGTCGTCGCGCTCGTCATCGCCTATCTCAGAGCGACGGTGTTCGGAGGACGTCATCGATTCGATGTGGTCTTGTCCCTGCAATTGACGGGTGATCTCGTTGGAGCCGTTGACTCGCATCGAAGCATTCTCCGGAGACATAGTCGCCGCATCCATCTGGCGACGGAACGCCGTCTTACCGATGATGGACTTGACCTGTCCTACCGTCTACTACTCCGTGATCCCGAGAGAAGAGAAGAGCTCCTGCGGGCTCTGGAGGATTCCGAGGGTATCCAGAAGGTGTCCTTGTACATGCGTGATGACGAGTCGGAGTTCTGATATGAAGGACACTCGTCGAATTCCAATTCCACTCAGGCGCAGATGGCGTCTGCTGAGACTGCAATGGATGCCATTGGCGATGTTTCTATCCGCCGCCATCGGTGTGGTCTTCCTGATGGACAGGCAGATGGGGATGCCCTTCACGACCGGGAAGGTGAATACGGAGATCTACTCGGCGACGAGTGGTTCCGAAGGTGTCCTGATCGACATGGGTCTGGATGTCCTTGAGCCGTTTCAGCATGTGATGGCAGGACAGGTCATCGGACGACTCGATGATCGGCCCGTTCTCGCATCACTCGAGGTTCTTCGGGCAGAGTCCGGAAGACTTCGGCTGGAAGTGGCCGCTGCCCGTGCTGCATGGGAGCAGACCAACGGCCGTCTGATCGTGGATTCACAGAGTGAGTGGCACCGTCGAATGCTGCAGGTGGAGTTGTTGCGGCTGGACATTCTGGATCGTGATACCCAGATGGAGCTCGATCAGGTTTCTCTTGTACATGAGGAAATGCGTTTGGCGCAGACTCAACAGGCTTTCCAAGGTGAAGCGGTGGGTTCGCTTGAACTGGCCAGTGTCAAGGCACGTCGGGATGTGATTCGGGAGCGGATCGATCACAACTCCCTGGCCCTGGAGGAATCGAGACTTCAACTTGCTTCGGCTCGGGAACGACTCGCGCAATACGAGGCCCCTCAGTTCGACGAGCTGGCGACCGTACTGGCACCACTGCAGGCGGCCGTCACCACGCAGGAGACGAGAATTCAGGAAGTTCGAATCCGTTCTGAAGGTCTGATTGTTCTTTCGCCGATCAGCGGAATCATCACGGCTGTGCATCGGGTGCCTGGTCAGACGGTGCGTACAGGTGAGCCGATCATCTCAGTGGCTGCAGAACAGGGCCGCTACATCGTCGCCTATCTGAGACAATCACAGAACATGACGCCGGAAGTCGGTATGAACGTGACAGTTCGAATGAGAGCTCGACCCCATAGGCAGTTTGCGGCGATCATTGAACGTGTGGGTGCTTCGTATGAATCCATACCCTTGGATCAGCTCCGCGATCCATCGCGTCCTGAATGGGGTCTTCCGATTCGAATCAGTCTTCGCAGGGATGCCGATGCCATGCCTGGTGAAACCGTGGATATACACATCGGATCCTGATCCGTCATTGCGTCCACGTCCATTGCATCGATATGACGCTGCCAACTCAATCATGTCTTCAGAGCTTTGATTCAACTTGAATTGAGGAGGGCAATCCCCTCTCAGGGGCCGTTTTGCATTTGATGACGATGAGGGGCAACCGCGGATGGCTGATCAACGAATCGTATATCGGCTTGTGCTCACTTCAAGAGAGCCTGGGTCACAGTGCATTCCGGCATGGGAGACGAGTCAGAAGGTGTGACTCGGTGCTGGCAGAGCGAGAGTTAAACATTCATTTGAATGTAGTGAGAGGACTGTATCCAATGAACTATACGAATAGTCTCGGGGTTGCCGCTGGTAGCCTTGCTTGTTTCAGTGTGATGGTGGTCGGAGGTTTTCTGACCACGGTCGAGGCGGGCGGTGGTATCGATGGCGACTACTACGATGTGACAACCGTCTTCGTTGCCGAAGAGAACTTCGGTGGTGGCGGCCATGACATGGAGTTCTACGGAAGTTCCGGCGACAAGGTCGGTTGGGCTGTGGGAACCACAAGCTGCAATCGCGGCAACATCGTCGCTCCGTGGTATGGAGGAACCGACAATACGCCTGTCATCGCCCAGAACTGCTATCGCTACTCGGATGGTCGTTTCGAGCAGATCGGTCTGAGCTGGTTGAAGCACAGTTTCTGTGCCATCAGCGAACCAGGCTGCGATACATGGGAAGGCGATGGTTGCCAGTCGACTGGATGCGATACGCTCGGCGTCGGTTGTGCGGATACCTACTGGGCCGATCTGAATGCCGATGGGGATGCCCCTCGCTCCGAGATAAACGCCTACACGGGCATCTACACCTATCCATTCATCCTTTCGCCGTCTGGTCCAAACGCGATCCGTGGAAAGATGCAATTGTCGCCTCAGGACATCGACCCCGCTGACAATCCCGGTGCCAGATACTTCGTGGAAGGCCAGTACGTAGAACCCAATGAACATCAGTTCGGTGTTCACATGAACAACGCCTCCTACAAGGAAGTAAGCTTCAACTCGATCTCATCCTCCTCCGGTGTCGGTACCACTCAGCACATGATTCCGGGTGTCTATGCCTGGAAAGTCTGCGATCCCGAGGTGACCATCAACGATATCTACACAGTGGAGGAAGACGGAGGACCGGCCCTTGGTCATGTGGCCTATCGAGCTTCCGACAATGGTGATGGGACCTGGCACTACGAGTATGTCGTGCACAACCAGAATTCCCACCGATCATTCCGTTCGTTTTCCGTTCCGGTACCCGCTTGCGTGTCGATTTCAGGGGTTGAATTCGTCGATCTCGACTATCACTCCGGTGAAGTCGTCGACGGGACGGACTGGGCCTACAGTCGCGATGGAGACATGGTGTCCTGGAGTACCGAGTCCCATGATGTGAGCCCGAACGGCAATGCCATTCGATGGGCTAGCATGTACACCTTCCGCTTCGATGCCAGCACGTCGCCAGTGGGCGACAGTGATGGATTCGCCGCCTACTTCCGGTCCGGCATCGGTGATGGTGTCGGTCTGGAGCTGGATCGACCCGGTGATTGTCTGGGGAACGACTGTCCAGGTGATCTCAACGATGACGGCATTGTCTCCGTCGAGGACATACTCGTGGTGCTGGATGCCTTCAATCAGAACGATTCGGGTGATACCGATGGTGATGGCGTCACCGATGTAGTCGATCTGCTCACAGTCATCGGTGAGTACGGCAGCAGCTGCTGAGCTCAAATCGCAGTCAATTGAAGCTCGAGGTGGATTTGCACCACCTCGAGCTTTTTCATTGGGGGGAATTTGTCTCCTTTTTTTCGGTTTCGTTTGTCTCATCTCCAGATGGAGGTACTTATCTATTGGCTCAGGGGTTGGAGGACCTCGGGGCCAGGACAACAGGCTCTGGAAGAGGCTCCGGGACAGGCTCCGGGAGAGGGAGAAAGTCTGGCTGAGACCGCTGAAAGGCTCTCAGACAGAATCAGAGCGATGGGAGGAAGAGAAACGCTCGTCACCAGCTGGTGGCGAGCATTTTTATTGGTGGCTGAGCCTTCTGGAAAGACCCACTGGGCCAGTTGAGTGGCTGGGGGGGGGTCGTTCCCCGTTCCGGGTCAAGAGGAAGCGTGGGCAGCCCCAGCGGCCGGCTTCCCAGATCCTTGCAGGATGATGACCGGTGATCTTGACCCTTTGGGCCGTCCTGTTACACTTTGGGGCCGTATTGGGGCGGTAGCTCAATTGGTTAGAGTTCTGGACTGTCGATCCAGTGGTTGCGGGTTCGAGTCCCGTCCGCCTCGCTTGAATACTCACGGCTTCAGCAGCAATGCTGAAGCCGTGTTTCATTTGAGGGTTTCCGATGCAGTGGCCTTGATGACCGGAGCCATTCAATCGCGAGAGAACTCGTGGATCTGATGGCGCGTCCTGGCGGCATGGTGTCCATCTTCCTAATCCGAACGATGTCGGTGGTGATGAGGAAGACTTCGTCGCATGGGAGATCCATTCGATGGATCATCCATGCAGGAGCATCACGGCCCACGGACTTCGTTGATCGCAATCGTCATCGTCCTCAGCACAGACGGCGACCATCTGGCACGGGTCGTTCAGGAGCTGCGAGCACCACGTCGTCATTGTCATCATGCAGACCAAGAACAAGACACTGCGACATGATGTTCCCGATCTGCCTCGTACCCAGATTGACGACAGCGAGCACCTGACGATCAATCAGATCCTCAGACGCGTATTTGGCGGTGATGCGAGCGGAGGAGCGAAGTACGCCGATATCGGGTCCGAAGTCGATGTCCAGCACCCATGCAGGCTGTCTTGCCTTCGCAAGTGATCGTGCCGACTTGACGGTACCGGCACGTATGTCGATGGACTGGAAGGCATCAGGATCGATTTGCCGTTCGCTCTTCACGGCATCGGTGCCCGTGTGGCGTTCATCATCAGGAACGCCTCCAGTTCTCCGGCATCATTGGTTCTGCATTGGCTCCAGGTATGACTGTCATCCTCGATGTTCCACAGTCGATAGAGCGTCTTGATTTCCTTGTTCGTTGCGGGGTTGCGAGTTCGGATGACGAAGTCAAGTGAATCGTTCGTCTCGTTCCATTGCCCCGTACCACTGCTCGGGAGAGGCCAGCCACTGGAATACATCTGAATGCGGTATTGACTGGAGCCCGGATCCCAGCTGATGAGAATCAATTCGAGAATGGTCTCACCAGGGACGTCGTACACATACTTGAGTTCCAGGCATCTCCTGAACAGCCTCCATCTGGATTCGCAAATCGGACTGATGGCGGTCTTGGGTCCGCCCGGCCATCCCTGATAATCCCCTGTCAGCGTCCAGTCACCTTCGAGGACATCGAGCTTTCTCAGGGGAGACTGGTCGCGGTCCAGTTCGAGCGCTGCTTCTCCAAGTGCGTTGAAGGTGGATTCGCTGGTCGGTAGATGACGGCCAAATGGACCAGTCAAGTCGATTCTGGTCGTTGATCCATCACAGCCATTGATGAGAAAGAGTGTGGAGATCCCAAGCCATATCATCCAGTACTTCATGAGCGGTCCTTTGGGTTCTCAAGTCCGTGATGGGCACGAATCGACGTCGTTTCCGGTTCGAACGTACACTACGCGAAAATCAACCGATCAACGGTTCAGGAGTAATTTGAATGCGTAAATTCGGCATCATCATCGCGATTATCGCAGGCGTACTGCTTCTTCTGGTCATTGCTCTCTATCTCTCAGTCGATGCGATAGCCAAGTATGCGATTCGTTCGGAAGGCTCCTCGTTGATGGGTGTCGAGACCTCCGTCGAATCAGTCGATCTGGGCATATTCAGGGACTCCACCACGATCACTGGTTTGAGCATCGCCAATCCTTCAGGATTCAAGCAGAAGTATCTGCTTCAAGTGGACGAGTTCTACATCGGTTCCAATCTGAGCAACTTCCTCTCCTCGGACATCGAGGTTTCTCTGGTTCATCTCAAGAACATGAACTTCGATCTGGAGCAGATCGGCGATCGAATGAATGTCACCGAAGTCATCGATCATGTGGCCAAGGACGTCTCCTCGCAGGATGAGACCCCCAGTAGTGGCAGTGTCGAATTGAACATCAAGCGACTGGAGATCGATAACATCACATTGACTGCCGAAGGCAAGATCGTGAACATCGCCGGGGGCAGTCTGACGGCGCACATACCCAAGATAGCGTTGGCCGACATCGGTACGAAATCCGATTCCGATCAGATCGTCGGTCAGCTCGTTGGTGTGATGATGAAGATCATCGTCAAGCACATCGCCAGCAATCCGATCAAGGGTCTCTCCGGATTGGCCATTTCCCAGATTTCAGCCAGTGTTGAATCAATCCCCGGTCTCAAGCAGATCGGTCTTGGCAAACCGATCACGGATGCCATCAAGGGAATCGGTGGGAGTGCTTCCGATGCCATCGGCGGAATCGGAAATGCGATCAACGGATTCGGCGATGCCATCACGGGCAATCGAGATGCCAAGGACAAGAAGGAAGAGCAAGACAAGGACAAGCCTTGAATCCTGCTGATCACGAGTTTCGGAACGTCTCGCGCGGCGGTTGCTGATCATGGCCACCAAGCCGGCGGTGGGTTGGCACTTCTGGATCGATCGTGGAGGGACCTTCACGGACATCGTGGCCTGGCATCCCGATCTGGAGGGTGTTCGATCAGGCAAGGTACTGTCCGATGATCCTCGTAGAAACGAAGCCGCGCCTCTGGCTGCCATCAGGGCCGTTCTCGATCTGCCCGCAGACCATCCTCTTGAAGAGCTGGGCAGAATCCGTATTCGAATGGGTACAACCGTGGCAACCAATGCCCTGTTGACCGGTACCGGTGTTCCCACCGTACTGGTTCTCACCAGAGGATTCGGAGATCATCTTCTCATCGATGATCAATCGCGTTCCGATCTCTTCTCTCTGGATATCGAACAACCAACGCCTGTCTGGCAGAGCATCGTCGAAGCTGATGAGCGTATTGACTGCAAAGGCGATGTCATCCTTCCATTGGATGAGGAGGGACTCCGGCGACAGCTCGAGGAGGCCATGGCCAGTGGAGCCAAGTCATGTGCTGTTTCATTCATTCACGGCTGGCGATATCCGGATCATGAATCCAGGGCAGTCGAGATAGCTCGTGAAACCGGTTTCAGGCATGTCGTCTCCGGTCATCAGGTCAGCCCACTCGAAGGAGTGCTTGCACGAAGTCAGACGACGCTCATCGATGCCATGCTGACTCCTCTGCTGCAACGATCCTCTCGATCACTGTTCGATTCGCTTCCAGAGGCCACCATCGAGTTCATGCAGAGCAGCGGAGGACTCGCCAGGCCGGAGGATTTCCGCGGGGCAAATGCGGTTCTATCCGGTCCAGCTGGAGGGATCATCGGATCTGCCGATCTTGCACAGAGAGCGGACATCAATGAAATCATCACATTCGACATGGGGGGGACGTCGACGGATGTCGCCTGGTTCGATGGTCAGCTGAAGAAGACCTGGGAGTCCCAGTTCAATGGACTTCGATTGAGGGTACCCATGCTGGAGATCGACACCATTGCTGCCGGTGGCGGTTCCATCTGCCGGTTCGATGGCCAGCGAATCCGTGTCGGACCCGAGAGTGCGGGGGCCGATCCGGGTCCGGCCTGCTATCGATTGGATGGTCCGCCCACCCTGACCGATTGCCACATGGTTCTGGGAAGACTGGATGCGGATCTGCTTCCCTGCGTCTTTGGGCCCTCACATGATCAGCCTGCAGACAAGGAGGCGTCACGAGAGGCTTTCGAGGCCATGAGAGCCTCCATGCACACATCCGCCATGAGTCTCGAGGAGATCGCTCAGGGATGTCTGGAGATCGCCGTGGAGCATATGGCTTCGGCGGTTCGTCGTATCTCCATCGAGAAGGGGCGATCGGTCGCCGATGTGACGTTGATCGCATTCGGTGGTGCTGGTGGACAGGCCGCCTGTCTCGTGGCCGAATCACTGGATATCAAGCGGATCATCATCCATCCGCAGGCCGGTGTGTTGTCTGCCCTTGGGATAGGACTCGCCACGCCTCGTCTCTCCAGTGAGCGAACCGTCGGGTGTTCACTTGATTCAATCGATGTCTATGGAGGTGTACTCGATGATCTGGAGCATGATCTGATCAAGCAGATGGTTCAGAGGGGAATTCCAGAAGAGGGGCTCCACGTCCATCGTCGTCTGCATCTCCAGGTGTCTGGATGGGATGGAAACCTGTCGGTCGCAGAGTCCTCCACGAACGAGATGCGAATGGAGTTCCTCGATCAGGTGACTCGAAGATATGGTTTCACCCCGCCACCGAATTCCAGGATCATGGTCGACATGGTCGAGGTGGAAGTGGAGCTGCCCGAGGAGGCGCCTCCTCTGAACGGTGCTCCGCGGGAATCGAGCGGCCTTCCAAGTCGTCGAACGAAAGCCTGGTTCCATGGACAACGTATGGATGTGAATGTCTGGTGTCGATCCTCCATCAACGAGAAGACCCGTATTCAGGGACCCGCCATCATCGCCGAGGATGGCGGCACGACCATTCTGGAGCCTGGTTGGGATCTGGGCGTCACAGTCGAAGGCAACCTGCTGCTCGAGCGTTCCTCGGTATCTCAGGTGATCCAGAAACACGCTCACGATCCGATTTCACTTGAGATATTCGCGCACAGATTCATGTCGATAGCGGAGGAGATGGGCGTCACCCTGCGGCAGACGGCACACTCCGTGAACATCAAGGAGCGGCTGGATTTCTCCTGTGCGATCTTCACGGCCGATGGTGAACTGGTCGCCAACGGTCCCCATGTACCTGTTCATCTGGGATCAATGGACCACAGCGTCAAAGCCGTGCTCCTGCATCATTCCCATGAACTCAAGCCCGGTGACGGCTGGCTCCTCAATGATCCCTATCACGGTGGGACACACCTTCCGGATCTGACGTTGGTCACCCCGGTATTCGTCGATGAGGCTCTGGCATTCCTTGTCGCAAGCCGTGGGCATCATGCCGATGTGGGTGGTCTCACGCCTGGTTCGATGCCTGCGGATTCAAGAACGCTTGAGGACGAAGGGGTCGTGATCAAGCCGATCCGAATCGTCCAGAACGGGATCATGGACGAAGAGCTGATTCGTGAACTCTTCACATCCGTCATCAATCCATCCAGGAATCCGAATCAGAACATCGCCGATCTGAGGGCCCAGATGGCGGCCAATGCCTGTGGTGTCGATGAAATCCGGACACTCGTCGATGTCCATGGCATCGGGACGATCGTGGCGAGCATGAAGGCGGTCATGGATGCCGGTGAGTCTTGCGTCAGACGTCTGCTTCCGAAGCTCAGGGAGGGTTCCTGGGAAACAACCATGGATCATGGCAGCACGATCCGAGTCACGACCAGACGTGATGGAGACTCCTTCGTATTCGACTTCGGCGGCACCACGGAACAGGTGCCCTTGAACTTCAATGCGCCTCCGGCGATTACCCGAGCCGCCGTCCTCTACGTACTTCGTTGCCTGGTCGACGACGATATCCCCTTGAATGCCGGATGTCTGAGACCGATCGAGATCATGATCCCATCCGGTTCACTGCTGAATCCACGATCACCATCGGCCGTCGTGGCTGGAAATGTCGAAACCAGCCAATGCATCGTCGATACCGTATTGGCGGCCCTCGGCGTTCAGGCCGCTTCCCAGGGAACCATGAACAATCTGACCTTTGGCGACGAGCAGTATCAATACTACGAGACGATCTGCGGTGGAGTTGGTGGTGGAGATGGATTCCATGGTGCCGATGCGGTCCATTCGCACATGACCAATTCACGTCTGACCGATCCCGAGATTCTGGAGACCAGATTCCCCGTCCGGCTGGAGTCGTTCGCGGTTCGTCCCCGATCCGGTGGAAAGGGTCTCTTCAGAGGTGGAGACGGAGTCGTGCGTGAGATTCGTTTTCTCCAAAACATGACCCTGATCTTGATCTCGGGAAGGCGTGATCAAGGGCCGTTCGGCCTCGCTGGTGGGCAACCGGGCCAGCCTGGAAGGCAATTCATCACAAGGCACACCGGTCAGGTCGAGCCGCTTCCCGCTCGTTTCACCATCAGGGTTCATGACGGAGACGTCTTCCATCTCGAAACGCCCGGTGGCGGTGGATTCGGCCCATACCAGTAAAAAAACACCTGGCCCCGATGAGGGCCAGGTGTTCTGTTGAGAACTGAATATGGCTGCGATCAGCAGTCGTTTCCGAAGACTCCGAGGAGTTCGAGGAGA
>DEYM01000063.1:0-1192 GCA_002364555.1 Phycisphaerales bacterium UBA3158
GAATTGCTGTCCCAGTGGGGTGGCTCGGGTTCGGCGGATCTCGATCAGGACGGCCAGGTCGCAGTGGACGACGTTCTTCTGATGCTCCAGAACTGGGGAGAATGCGGCTGAATCCGCAAGGTCGTTAGGATCCCGTGAATGGGTGTCCAGGTACAACGCAGGACAAAGGCGATCGAAGACTGGTTTCGTGCTGAAGCACGTGATCTGCCGTGGCGCAGGAAGCGAACGCGTTGGCGAAGTTTCGTCTCCGAGATCATGCTCCAGCAGACGCAGGTGTCGCGTGTGGTCGAGAAGTTCGAGCCCTTCATGAAACTCTTCCCGACGCCCAAGGCGCTGGCCGAGGCGTCGGAGGACTCCGTGAATGCCGCATGGGCAGGGCTCGGCTACTACAGGCGTGCCAGAAACCTTCAGGCGGCAGCGGCCCAGATCGTCGAGCATCACGGTGGTCGTGTGCCCACGAAACTGGATGATCTGCTCGAGCTACGTGGAGTCGGTCGCTATACCGCCGGCGCCGTCGCCTCGATCGCCTGTGGCAAGCGAGCTCCCATCGTCGACGGGAACGTGCATCGCGTGCTGTCCCGGCTCCATGCCGATCCGTTCTCCCTCGATGATCGAGACTGCGCAAAGCGAACATGGGAACGAGCCGACGTGATGGTCCGGGCCTCATCGAATCCCGCCTTGTTCAACGAGGGATTGATGGAGCTGGGCAGCCAGGTCTGCACCAAGCATTCGCCACTGTGCACCGAGTGCCCGGTGAAGAAAGGCTGTCAGGCGTGTGTGCAGGATCTGGTCGATCAGATTCCACCTGTTCGCAAGCGAATTGCCAAGACAGTGGAGCATCATCATGCAGTCGCCATCGTTCGAGGCAATCGGTTCATCCTCCAGCAGCGATCAAGCAAAGGCCGGTGGGCGGGTCTCTGGCAACTGCCGACACTCGAGTCGGACAAGAAGCTCAAGCCCGAGGACATCACAACTGGGCTTGGCATCAAGATCGAGGAGCTGAAGCATCTGGACAGCTTCGAGCGACTGCTGACTCATCGAAGAATACGATTCCACGTCTACAGGGCCGTCATGGAGCCCGGAACAAGGATTGGATCCTCAGGTAAGTGGCATTTTTTCTCGGAGGAAAAATGGCCTCCAATGGGAGTTGCCCAGCGAAAAACACTCGAGGTGCTTGAAAGGTGCTTGAAAG
>DEYM01000063.1:1534-37564 GCA_002364555.1 Phycisphaerales bacterium UBA3158
GGTGCTTGAAAGGTGCTTGAAAGGGGTCTGGCGTTTCCTTGGAGCTCTAACCCCTATGTTTGAGCTTGCATACGGGTCGCTTTCTGGCACCTTAAAAGGGTGATCCAATCAAGGATTTGAGTCATTCATGGAGATCTTCGGGGGTCATTGAATGGTTCCAGGCACCATTCGGTTGCATCACATGGCGGTGATTCAGCGAATTTGTGTATATCAGGAGTGTATTCAACACCGTTGAATGCCCAGAGAGGCCAAGCCGTCATCTTATCGATGCTGCGGGGAGACTTGGCGAGATCCCAACCATGTCGCCCATTCGGACGACATACCAAAGAGAGTGAAAGAAGCAGACATGCAGACAACCAGTAGATTTGCCTTGGCATTGACCATTGGTGCGAGCGCATTCGCAGGATTGGCGATGGCCGCATCGCCATCGGTTCTTCAGAAGGAGGCCGCCGCCAGGCAGTTCCGTCTGGACAATCCAAATGCACGCATCATGAACCAGTTCGACAAGCCTCACAAGATCGCCGCCAAGAGAATCTCGACTGGTGCAACCGCTTTGCAGTCCGCCAACAACGCGCTCCAGTCGGTGTCGACCATGCTTGGTGTCGATCCCGCTGAGTTCATCGAAGTGGGCCCGTTTCCCAATGGTGTGCACAGCATCCAGCTGGGCTATCAGCCCGCTTCCGGTGAATACAAGTTCACCAGCGTCTACTGGAAGCAGACCGCCGATGGCCTGCCCGTCTACGACACGCGTTTGAGCGTTCTGGTTCGCAACGTCCAGGATTATCCAGCCGTGTACGTCACATCGAACCTTCGCGACGTCGGTGGATTCAAGGCAATGGAAAGCCTCCGTCCCGACAGGTCCATGGCCCAGGGTGCCGCTGCCAGGCGGCTCGGTGTGGGGTCGACCATCTCGGACCCCGAGATCGTCTGCTTCGCCGGTGTCGAGGACATGAAAATGTCGCCACGCACCGCGATGGTCTTCGATGCTGAAAACGG
Source organism: Phycisphaerales bacterium UBA3158 (assembly GCA_002364555.1). Lineage (GTDB taxonomy): Bacteria > Planctomycetota > Phycisphaerae > Phycisphaerales > SM1A02 > UBA1668. The sequence goes on from DEYM01000063.1 coordinate 2,531, forward strand.
ATCCAAGTCGGACTCGACCTTCAGGAAATTCCTCCTCATCGTCGATCTCGAGACCGGTGCCATCCTTCATGAGGACAATCGCATCGTTCATGCCGCACCTGTCACCGGCGACGTGAAAGCGTTGACGACACCGGGCTCCAGCGCGGACGAATGTGAAGACGAGGTTCCGACCCCGATGCCCTACGTTCAGGTGACCGGTGGCGGCAACTCAGCCTACACGGATGCCAGCGGCAATTTCTCCCTTCCCAATTCGGGCACTGTGAATGTCACGGCCGGCGTCTCCGGCCAGTACTACACGGTCAACAACCAGGTTGGTGCCGAGACCTCCGCCTCGGCGACCATTCCCAACGGCGGTACCGGTTCCATTCTCCTCAACGAGGCCAATAACGACGAGGCGACACGAGCACAGGTCAACGCCTATGTCGAGGCCAACAAGATCAGGGACTACCTCCTCCAGATGGTTCCGGCCTTCCCGGTCATCAGCAGCGAGACCTCCTTCCCGATCAATGTCATGGTCAGCGGTTCTTGCAACGCCTTCTACGACTATTCCTCGGTCAACTTCTATCCGGCCGGTGGTGGTTGCAACAACACATCCTTCAGTGCCGTCGTCCATCATGAAGTGGGTCACCATGTGGTGGCCAGCGGTGGTTCGGGGCAGGGATCCTACGGCGAAGGCTTCGGTGATATCTGCGGCATCTCCATCACTGGTGATCCGCAGCTGGCCAGAGGCTTCTTCCAGGGCGATTGCGCCAACGGCATTCGAAACGCCGACAACGACTTCCAGTATCCATGTTCCGGTGGATCATCCGTCCATTACTGCGGCCAGCTGCTCTCAGCCTGCTTCTACGACATGCTCGGAACGATGTCCGCCTATCCAAATGGAAACGACATCGTCTCCCGTCTGTTCTTCGAATCGGTGACCCAGCACTCGGGTGTGTCCATCGATCCCACGATCACGCTCGACATACTCGTTCTCGATGACGATGACGGCAATCTGGACAATGGAACGCCACACAGTGTCGAGATCCTCGAGGCGATGGCGCTCCACAGCATGGATGAGCTCCCTGAGCCGCTCAGCAATGACTTCTGCAGTAATGCCATCGTCGTGACGGACGGTTCGACGTCCATCTCGACCGTGGGTGCGCTGTCCGATTCGGACGACTACTCGGATGGTCTGTGCCCCGACACCTACCTTGGAACGATGGATGCCGACGTCTGGTTCACCTATGAGGCCTGCGAAAGCGGCACCATGACGGTGAGTACCTGCGATACGGTGAGCTTCGACTCGAGCATCGTGGTCTACGAAGGTGAATGCGGCAACAAGACCCAGGTCGCCTGCAACGGTGATGGTGCCGGTTGTGGCAGTTACACCTCTTCGATCACGTTCAATGCCAGCCAGGGTTCGCGTTACCTCATCCGCGTGGGTGGCTACGACGCCAGCTCCACGGGAAGCGGCAATCTCATAATCGACGGTCCGGCCGACGGGCCTCCGTGCGACACCCCGGTCGTCATCACGATTCCAAGTCTCCCTGATCTGATCGATCCAGCTGGCGGCACGACCATGAGCGTCACGATCGCTCCAGGCGACTCCCAGCCCGAGACCGATACGGCCATGCTCATGTATCGCAGCAACGGAGGTGACTGGCTTTCATCACAGATGGTGCCAGCTGGTGGAGACGACTACACGGCCACCTTCCCTTCGATGGAATGCGGTTCAGTCGACTTCTACATCAGCGTCATGGTCGGCGGACTTCCTCCATTCGAGGTCACGCTACCAAGCAGTGGTCAGGACCTTCCCTACACCAAGCCCGTGTACACCGATCTCGAAGTGGCCTTCGATGACAACTTCCAGAGTGATCTGGGCTGGAGTGTCGACAATGGTGCCACGACAGGCAACTGGGAACGTACGACGCCATCCAACGGTGGTGCACGATGCGACAATCCCAACGATGCCGATGGTTCAGGAGTCTGCTACCTGACAGGCAACGGTGTCGATGAGGACCTCGATGGCGGATCGACGACCCTGACCTCGCCGGTGATCTCCTGCACGTCGGGAAGCACGCTTTCCTACTGGCGATGGTTCGCCAACAACTGTGGTTCTAATGCCAACAGCGACACCATGGAGATAGACATCTCCTACGACGGTGGCGCGAGTTGGTCCAATCTGGAGACGGTCGGCCCTGTCAACGAGGCCGGTGGTGGTTGGTTCAATCCAAGCTTCGTTCTGACCGATGTCCCCAATGGATCGATCGTCCTGCGTTTCATCGCCAACGACCTCGATCCGGGATCCGTGGTCGAAGCAGCTGTAGACGGCATCAAGGTCGAACGACCGGTCTGCAACGATTCGCCCGAGTGCCCAGGCGACTTCGATGGCAATGGTGTCATCGACGTGAACGATCTGCTCTTCGTGATCGGTGCCTATGGAACGCCCGATGGCGATGCCAACGGTGACGGGGCCACGAATGTCGACGACATTCTCTCCATCATCAACCTGTATGGTTCAGCCTGCTGAGGCAGGACCACATGACTGATGCGACAGCGGCCCGGGAGTCTCTCCCGGGCCGCTTTTTCGTTGTGCTTGTCCGTCTCAGCTGGCCGTGGCGTTCTCGATGTCGGGTTGATCCACGATGTCGTCGTTGTTCTCGGCTTCCGGATAGGCGATTCGGCCGTGATAGATGGCCGTGACCCTGGCCGTGATCGCGATCTGTATCGCATCGAGTTCCCGAAACGTCAGCGAGCACTCGTCGAACTGACCGTCCATCAATCGTTTTCGAGCCAGTTCCCTGACGAGATTCTCGATCTGGGCCGGCTTGGGGTCGCCCATGGCCCGGGTGGCCGACTCGACGCAGTCGCTGAGCATGAGGATGGCGGCTTCCTTGGTCCGAGGTCGCGGTCCGGGGTATCGGAATTCGATCTCATCGACCGCTTCACGTCCCTCGTCCTCCGCCTTCTGTCGTTCGGCGTGATAGAAGTATTCGACCAGAGTGGAACCATGATGGGACTCGACGAAATGGATGATCTCCCGAGGCAGATGGTATTCCTTGGCCAGTTCGATGCCATCCTTGACATGTCCGATGATGACCAGCAGGCTCATTGCGGGAGAGAGCTTGTCGTGGAGATTGTCCCCTGGCTGCTGATTCTCCACGAAGTACATCGGCTTGTTCATCTTGCCGATGTCGTGATACAGCGCCCCGACGTAGATCAGAAGACTGTCGGCACCGATGGCGTCCGCCGCGGCTTCCGCGATGTGGGCTACCTGGAGAGAGTGGTTGTAGGTTCCCGGTGCACGCTGCTGGAGCTGCTGGAGAAGTGGTCTTCGAGGATCCCGCAGTTCGGCAAGCGTCATGCCCGTGGTGATTCCGAACACCTGCTCGATGCTTGGGAGGATTCCAAGCACGAGGAAGCCGATGGCCAGACTGGCGACGGCGGATTGGATCGCCTGCAGCGTGACCTGGCCCCAGGCTTCGAAGATCTGAGGCAGCTCGATCATGTTCAGCACGACGCAGCCGACGGCCAGAACGACCGCCGTGACAAGAGAGGCCCTGATCAATGAATTGCGATGACGAACCTCCGTGATCTGGGCGATCATGGCACCCACGCCCGCCATCATGAGGATGTACCAGCCGATGCCTTCCTGGAGCGCCATCGTCGCAATGGCGGCCTGGATGCCACCTATGAACACGGCCAGTCGACGATCGTAGGCGAGACGTACCACCACGACCGTGAAGAGAAGTGGGGCAACCGTGGCGGCAAAGAGAAAGGCCGGGGCCTCGACTGATATCCACGTCGTCACCGCAAGCATGGCGGCGATCAGGAAGCACAGTGCGATCAGCCTGATCGGGTTTCGGCCGATTCTCTCATGCGAACTCACCGCATAGGCGGCCATGAAGATGGAGAGAATCGCCAGAAACATGACGATTCCGATTCTGGGAAGCCATCGCTGGATCACGCTGCCGGAATTGCCGAAGTACACCGCTTCCTGAATGGCTGCGTCAATCTTCTCGGCGGTTATCTCCTCGCCTCTTTTCCAGATGATGTCGCCCTTGGCATGCGTGTTGACGACAGGCTTGACTCCGGCGGATCGCTCCTGGCGAAGTCGATCGGTTTCGGCTTCATCGAGCATGATCGTGGGTTGCCCATCACGGGCGATTCTTCCCGCGATGGTGGGGATGATCGCTTCCGGAAAGCCGACTCTCGATACCGCCTGCCTGAGTCGCTCGGGTGGATTGGTCGCATTGAGCTGCTTGGTGGAAGTGGACTCGCCCGCCAGTGTGAGGGTGCGTCCATCGGGCATCTGCAACTGTCGACGATTCGGAGCCGTCAGCTGGTAGATCATGTATTCCTGATCCTCCAGCAGCGCCAGATTCCTCAATTCGATCTCCACAAGCTGCTGTACCCACTGTTGCCACTGTGCGGTCGCTTCGCCTTCGACGGTCATGTCCTGGAGAATGGAGAGCGCGAATTCATTCAGCTGATACTGGTCCTGAAGCTCGCTGGCCAGGACATTCGGGTCGGTCTGGCCCGAGACGGCTGTCGGCAGGCCACTCAGCGAGGCCTGCAGGCGATCAAGAAGATCATCGTTGATCGCATAGATTCGGGGTGCGTTCTCGGCAGCCTCCTGACGCTTGGCATTGGTGGCATCGACGTCCTCGACCTCGAAATCGAGGCGATTGAGTCTGGTCTCGCTCACGAACTGTCCCACTCGGACCAGCAACTGTTCCCGTGACCAGATCACGAGCAGGCTCAGCAGCACCAGAAAACCGAAGATGATGAAGGCTGTTCGGATGAAATCCGGACGAAGCATCGCCTGCCTGATGGCCGTCGTGGGTTTGGGCAGGTTCCTTCTGAGTTCCTGCCGTCGTTGTTCGGAACGGCTGGATGAGGATTTCGATCGGATGGGCTTCGCCATTTGGGGGAGGGTTCCAGTGTGATCTGTGGAAAACGAGAATCGTCTTCTTCTATCGGTCGAATTCTGTTCGTATCCAGCATGTCTTGCACGTGACACTGCTCATGGGCACGTGGTAGGGTGGTCCGCAATGGGCATGATGATCTCCGAGCCACAGCCTGAGTCAAGTCCGAGGCCTCTAAAGTCGGCTTCAAGGCTGTTTTTGCTGTTCGCATGCCTTTCTGCACTGGTAGGTTGCCAATCCGGACCGCCGCCTGCTCCGGCTTCAGATCATGTCTTGAGTGAATCACAGATCAGCCAAACCATGTTGTTGCTGGAAACCGTCGCTCAAGAGAGTCCCGATTCACCTCGGGTTGCACTTGACCTGCTCCCTTCCGACGGAATTCGATGGGGCACCATCCAGGATGCCGTTGCTCATGCCGTTGCCGTTGCGGATCTCCAGATGGCCATCACCCAGACCATCAAGGTCTCTGAAAACGAGAAGACGTTCTATCTGATCGATTCACATGCATGGCCCTCGAGAATCACCGTGAGAAGAATCGATGAGCAGCCGGGAGTCGAGGTGGAAGTCCTCATGGGTCCGGACCCTCTTCGAAAGCGTCGTCAAGTCGCCGCTCGGGATGTCGCTGGTCGAGTGCTTGATTCCATCCGTCTCTACGGTCGAATCAAGAGGCTTGATCCGTACGAGATCCACATGACCCCACGAAGAGTGATCTCCCCGATGACTCGTGAGGCGCCTCCGGAAAAGCCGTCGAGCCCCTGAACGGATTCGTATACTCGAGTCGTGTTCTTCACGCTCTTCATCCTGCTTCTGGGACAGGTCTCGTTCTTCGATGAACTCGAGCCGCTCTATCCCGATGCGAACTCCGGAGATGGTTCGATCGTCTGGCAGTCCGATGTCGCGATCGACACGCCCGCTGGCGTGCATGTTCTGATTGATCGCTCACGATTCAATCCCTCCCGGCTCACGGTACGAGATCTTGATGGAAAGCCCGTCGATGGAATCGACATCTGCAGACTTCATGATGTGCCCGTCGAGGAGAACACGGGTCTCGACAGTCGTACGGAACAGTTCAAGGGCGATCCGAATCCACATGTGATTCGCAGGGCGCCTTTCAGGATCTACGAGGCGATCGAGCCGCTGGATGCCGAGGACGCCTCGGTGGAACTGGATGACAAGCAGGGCCCGATCGCGCTTCGAGTGACGTTCCAGTCACCGGTCGCGGGAGTTCATGATCTGCAGCTGGTCTTCGATGACGAGACCGACAGCAGGACACTTCCATGGCGAATAGAGGTCCATGACTGGAAGCCGGATGCTCCGGGGCTGGAGTCGTTTGGGTACACGAACTGGTTCAGTCCATCGGTGGTCGCCAAGGAGCATGACGTGGCCCTCTGGTCGGAGTCCTTCTGGCCGATTCTTCAGGAGTATGCCCGCTTGATGGCACGATCGGGGCAGAACACCTTCTGGATGAAATGGCCTGATTTCTTCCAGCGGCAAGATGATCGCTGGACGCTCGACGAGAAGAGACTGGATCGATACATCAGGACCTTCTTCGATGCGGGGCTTGTTCGAATCGAGGGTGCGCCCATCGCCAGACGTCCCGGCGGGGACTGGTCGAGCGGGACACTCGAGCTGTCGATTCCCGTCCTGCCGGCTGAATCGGAACAGGGACTGGAATCCCTTCGGGACATGGCCGGTCAGCTCCGGCAGTTCATGGAGCAGCGTGGCTGGATGGATCGGTGGATACAACACATCGCCGATGAGCCGACGGATGTGAATGCGAAGGCCTACAGCCAGCTGTCGACGCAGCTGAAGGATGTGATTCCAGGCGTTCCGATCGTCGAGGCCACGATGTCCCGTGAATTGATCGGAGCGGTGGACATCTGGTGCCCTCAGGTTCACAAGTATCAGCAGAATCGCGCGTTCTTTCTGGAGAGGCAGGCTCAAGGTGATGAAGTCTGGACCTATGTCTGTCTCGTTCCCGGTGGACCATGGTTGAACCGTCTCATGGATCAGGAAAGGCTGCGGTCGGTCTACTTCGCCTGGGCAGCGGAACGATTCGGGGTCCAGGGTTTCCTGCACTGGGGGCTCAACCACTACAAGGCCGATCCCTTCGAGCAATCGGTCGTCGATCATCCAGCCATGCCAGGTACCACCAACAAGCTTCCGGCAGGTGACACGCATGTCGTGTTTCCCGGTCCGAAAGGGCCCTGGTCGAGTACCCGTCTGGAAGCGCAGCGAATAGGCATGGAGGATCTCTCCGCGCTACGATCGCTGAGACGCCGTGATCCAGAGGCGGCTGATGCGATGGTGGCCCGCCTCTTTCGTGGTTATGACGATTGGGAACCGGATGTGGAGGCGTACCGAGCCGTTCGCGCCCAGCTTCTCAGGCAAGTGGCCCTCGAGGAATCATCCTCCAACCGGTGAAGCCAGATGATGACTGCCTGCCTGCTGAAGCATGTGGGCCGTGCGCAGCAGAGTGGGCTCACCGAGGAAGGGTGCCTGGAGCTGTATGCCCACGGGCAGTCTTAGACCGTCGGCTTCCTTGAATCCGCCTGGTATCGAGATGGCTGGAATCCCGGCGATATTGGCGCCGACGGTGTAGCGGTCGCAGAGATACATCGTGATCGGATCCGCAATGGAACCGATCTTGAATGCCGGTTCCGCAGTGGTCGGGCCCAGCAGTAGATCGCATTTCTGGAACACGGACTTGTATTCGTCGTGGATGAGCCGCCGCGCCTGCAATGCCTTCTTGTAGTAGGCGTCGTAGTAGCCGGCGCTGAGGACATAGGTCCCGAGCATGATTCGACGTCGTACTTCCGGGCCGAATCCTTCGCCTCGTGATCTGGCATACAGGTCGTCCAGGGATTCGCCCGGCTGGCTCTGGGCTCTTCGGCCGTATCGAATGCCATCGAATCTGGCCAGGTTGCTGGAGGCTTCGGCGGTCGCGACCACGTAGTAGGTGGCGATGCCGTGGTCGGTCATCTCAAGATCGACATCCATGAACGTCGCGCCCTTTGATTCCAGTATCGCCTTCGCCTCCTCGACGGCAGCTTCGACGACCGGATCGTTGGCTTCGTGGCGGTGCTGTCGAGGGATCCCGATGACCATCGGTTTCTGATCGCTCAGTCCGGACAGATAGTCCGGAGGCAGGGAATCGAGTGAAGTCGAATCGTATTTGTCGGGGCCGGCTATCGCGTTGAGTATCGCGGCCGAGTCCTCCACGGATCTGGTCAGAGGTCCGATGCAGTCCAGGCTCGAGCCGAAGGCGACCAGGCCGCGGCGACTGACACGTCCGTAGCTCGGCTTGAGTCCGGTCACGCCGCACAAGGCGGCCGGCTGACGAATCGAACCACCGGTATCAGAGCCCAGCGCGGCAGGGACGAGTCCCTGTGCGACCGCGGCGGCGCTGCCACCCGAGGAACCACCGGGTACATGATCGGTCGCCCATGGGTTGCCCACTGATCCGTATGCACAGTGTTCAGTCGAGGATCCCATCGCGAATTCATCGCATCTGACCGTTCCGACCAGGACGGCGCCCGCGTCGACGAGTCGCTGTGTGGCCGTACTTTCGTAGGGGCTGACAAATCCCTCGAGTATGCGTGAGCCGCAATTCGACTCGCGGCCCTGCATCACGATGTTGTCCTTGATGGCGATGGGTACGCCTGCCAGTGGTCCGGGGTCCTGTCCGGCGGCGATGGCGTCATCGACGGTCTTCGCCTGGAGACGAGCGGAGTCCTCATCGATTCGCATGAAGGCCCGGGTCTTGGAATCGCCCGAACGTATTCGCTCGATGCAATCATCGAGCGTCTGCGATGCAGTGGCCTTCTTATCTCGAACAAGTCGAGCTGTTTCAACGACACCCTGATGGTTGGTCATGCGGAATCTCCATCACCACCAAGCACCTTCGGAACAGCGATGAAAGGGCCTTCGGTGGCTGGAGCCATCGCCAGTACCTGGGCCTGCGTCAGTGATTCGCCAGGGATGTCCGGGTCGATTCGATTGGTCCGATCTCCCGGGTGAGCCATTGGTTCAACCCCATCGAGATCGAGGCTCCCAAGGGTGGCGACATGGTCGAGGATGGCAATCAGGTCGTGGCGGCAGGATTCCAGCTCTTCATCCGAGAGTTGAAGTCTGGCCAGCTTGGCGACATGGCGTGTCTCATCCAGAGTCAATTTGTGGCTGTTTGAATCAGTCATGGAGGGCGAACAATACCACTCTCAGCAAGATCTGTATCGTTCTTGACTCGATCTGGGGCATCTGATGGCGTACCCTTCACGGTCTAGACCACCAAGAACCCTCCTCTCGTGCCCGTTAGGCGTCTCTGAAAATGATCAAGTCCAACATTCTCATCATGTGGTTCACCAGACTGGCCGTCGGAGTGGCTCTGATAGCGCTCTCCGTGGCGGTGGCGTTCTGGCTTTTCAGATCGGCGCCCAGTGCGGGTGTCAGTGATGAGCCTCTGCAGGAGCGAACCGTTCTCGTGATGGAGTCTCAGCCTGTCGAGGTCGCTCGGCAGTACACGGGATACGGCGTGGCCAGGGCGATCGAGGATGCCGATGTCCCCGCGAGAGTGTCCACGACCGTGACCCGCCTGCCAGAGGACAGTCGCGCTGGAAATCCGGTGGCAACTGGTGATGTACTCATGGAGCTTGATGCGACAGATTTCCTCGAAGAGCTCACCATGGCGAATCAGCGCATGGCGGATCTGGAGGCCCAGTTGCAATCGCTGGATGTCGAAGAGGGAGCTTCCCGTCAGAATCTCGAGATCACCCAGCAGGACATCGAACTGGTCCGACGGGAATTCTCACGTGTCCAGGAGGCGGTCGAGAAGGAAGCGGCCATGCCGCGCGAGGCCGATCAGATCCAGAAGCAGGTGCTGGCCGCCGAACAGGTGCTGCTCAGAGCTCAGGAATCGATCGATCGTCTGGCGACCAGAAGACTTGGACTGCAGGCTCAGGTGCAGCGTGAAAAGGCATCGGCGAGGATCGCTCAGGAGCGTGTGGACAGGTGTGTGATCACCAGTCCAATCAACGGCTTCATCGAGAGAATAGACGTGAGCCAGGGAGAGAGCCTGATTGCCGGTGCGAGGGTCGCTCGAATCATCGATCCGCGTGCCATCGAGGTTCCTCTGGGATTGCCCGCCTCCGCACGGGTGGATCTCTCGGTGGGCAACATGGTCGAATTGATGACGACCGGATCCAGGAAACGAAAGTGGACAGCTCGTATCGCCCGCATATCACCCGAGGATGATCCCTCCAGTCGCACGATGCGGGTCTACGCCGAAGTCAGCCAGCAGATGACCGGTGACGATCATCTGCCACCGGGAGCATTCCTTCAGGGAGACGTTTCGGCCGGTGATGGGGGCGAGGCGTGGATCGTTCCGCGAAGAAGCGTTCGAAAGGATCGACTGCTGGTCGTGCGTGATGGCATCGTCACCAGCATCCCCGTCAAGGTTCGATATCCGATCACCGGGCAATATCACGAATTCTCGGTACCCGATCGGGATTGGGTGGTGCTCGAAGAGCCTCTGCAGGCCGGTGAGCTCATCGTTCTCTCCCCATCCAGGACGATGACCGACGGCATGCGTGTCGAGCCGATCGCAGTCAGGGATTCGCTTGCCAGCGTGCATCATGATGCGGGGAGTGTCGGCGAGTGAACCTTCCACGCTTCAGTGTGAAGAACATCGTGCCCGTGAATCTGATCATGGTCGCGATCCTGATAGCCGGCTGCATCTCCGCGCTGACCTTGAGGCGGCAGTTCTTTCCGGAAGTGACGCCTGGTGGTGCGAGTGTCCGTCTCTATCTCCCGGGAGCCTCCCCAGAGGAACTCGAGGAGAACATGGTCATCAAGGTCGAGGATGCCCTGGCGGGGATGCGCGAGATCGATGAGATCAGGACGAACATCACCGAAAGCCAGGCGATGATCGATGTCACTTTCCACGACGAGATCGATGACATATCGGCCGCGGTGGAAGACGTCGAGAGCGTCATCGACCGTCTGCAGGATCTTCCCGACGATGCCGAGGACATCAGTGTCACCGAGATGGAGAACCAGCTCCCGGTGATCATGCTGCTGACCTATGGGGACGTCGACGAGGAGGTCCTGAAGCGAACGGCCAGGAATATCCGCGACGATCTGAGAAGTCTTCCCCGGATGGGCTCAGTCACATCCGGTGGCGTCCGGGACTACGAACTGGCCGTCGAGCCCGATACGAGCGAGCTGATACGCCATGGCATCAGTCTTCCCCAGGTCAGCGAGGCCGTCAGCAGATGGCTGGCCGAGATTCCCGGCGGATCGCTTCGAAGTGCCGGGAGCACCGTGGGCATCCGCACACTGGGCGTTCCCGAACAGGCGGCGGCGATCCGGGACATCGTGATCAAGGCGATGCCCGATGGCGAGGTCCTCAAGGTGAGCGATGTCGCGACGGTATCCGAGACATTCGTGGATTCGCCTGTGCGAATCCGGTATGCGGGTAAGCCGGCTGCCAATCTCACCATCTCCAAGATCGGTGCTCAGGACATCGTCCTGATGGCCAGAATGGTCCGCGCGTACGTCAAGGGCAGGGCCGGGAACGATCATGGACATTCGAGTTTCGATCTGCTCCTCAATCCGACCATCAGAGAGGCCTGGGAGCTTGGCTACAGCAAGCGAGGGACCTTGCCAGAGGGTGTCGAGCTGGACACGATGACCGATCTGGCCCGTTTCGTGGAAGGCCGCCTGGCGCTGCTCTCAGAGAATGCGTTCTACGGCGCCATCCTCGTCTTTCTGACATTGCTGATCTTCCTCAACTGGAAGTGCGCCTTCTGGGTCGGCATCGGTCTCATCACCGCCATGTGCGGAACACTTGTTCTGATGCAGGCACTCGATGTCACACTGAACCTCCTGACCATGTTCGGCCTGATCATCGTGATCGGTCTTCTGGTGGATGATGCGATCGTCGTCTCGGAGAACATCCAGGCACGCAATGATCTGGGTGATGAGCCGCTCGACGCCGCGATCAATGGGGCTTCCCAGGTTCAGTGGCCCGTCGTGGCGACTGTTCTCACGAGCATCGTCGCCTTCCTGCCCCTGATGTTCCTCAAGGGGATGGTCGGGGATCTCATGGGCGCCCTGCCGATCGTGGTCGCCATCGCACTGGCCATGAGTCTGCTCGAATGTCTCGGGATGCTCCCTGGTCATCTTGGTCATGGACTCTCGGGTAAGAGCCAGGGGGGGACCGAGGGTGGTTTCAGTGGATGGCGTGACAGGTTGCTGTACGAGAAATTGATTCCCGCCTACCGTCGACTTCTCCGAAAGCTGCTGATGTATCGCTATCTCACCGTGGCGGTCGCGATCTCGATACTCATACTCTCCTTCGGCATGGTGGCCGGTGGTCGGGTCGGCTACACGTTCCTGCCAAGCGATGATGCTGAGAGCGTCGCCGTGAACATCACGCTGCCTCCGGGTACCAGCATGTCCCATACTCGGCGAGTCACCGAGGTGGTCGAACAGGTGTCGGGTCTCCAGCCGGAAATCAAATCCATGCTTTCCCTGGTTGGTATCTCCACGAGCATGGAATCGGGTGCCGGCATGGGCTATTCGACGAACATCTCTCAGATCTTTCTGGAACTCGAACCCGCCGAGACGCGCGATCTGAATGCCCAGGCCGTGCTGACGAACATCCGTGCCGATCTGGATGGCAAGGTTCCCGGTGTCGATCGTCTGACCACCATGGAGATGACCGGTGGTCCGATCATGGAGGACATCACCATCGGTATCAACGGGGACGATCTCGATCGGATGATCCTGCTGGCCGAGTCCATCAAGGCCGATCTGAGACGATTCGAGGGCGTGAGCGAGATCGGCGACGACCTCGACGACGGTCTGCGTGAGCTGCACATCGAACTCAAGCCGTCGGCGGCACCGCTGGGCTTCTCCGTTTCGGATGTCGCGTCTCAGGTGCGGGGCATGGTCTACGGCATCGATGCCCATGTGTACTCCGATGAACGCGAGGACATCGATGTGCGTGTGCGCTCATCCGGCGGGGGCGATGACGACCTGGCGGCCATCGAGCAGATGTGGCTGATCGGAAATGGAGGCAATGCCGTTCCTTTGCTCGAGATCGCCGATCTCTCGGATGGCTCGGGCTACACGGCCATCAAGCGCGTGGATCGGACGCGTTCAATGAGCGTGACCGCCGAGACGGCCGATGGCCTCAGTCCAGAACTGGTGGTCTCCTCGCTTCCAATCGATCAATGGCGTCGTGACTTCCCGGATCTGGAGATCAACCTCAAGGGGCGACAGGAGAGTCAGCGCGAAGCATTCCAGAGTCTTCCGATCGGTCTGATGACATCCATTCTCCTGATCTATCTCATTCTGGCCTGGCTCTTCAGCAGCTACGGACTGCCCTTGACGGTCATGTCCGCCATTCCGTTCGGACTCATCGGGGTCATCTGGGGCCATCTGCTGATGGGCTACGAACTGACGTTCCTGAGCATCATCGGCTTCGTCGCACTCAGTGGCATCGTGGTCAATGATTCCCTGATTCTGGTGGATTTCTACAGGAAGGAACTTCGTAACGGGCTCAGTGTCACGCAGGCATTGGTCGAGGCTGGTGGAATGCGGCTCAGGCCAATTCTGCTGACGACGATCACGACTGTGCTTGGATTGACCCCTCTGATGCTCGAGCAGTCATTCCAGGCGAAGTTCCTGGTCCCCATGGCCATCGCGATCGCCTTTGGTCTGATGGCTGCAACGGCCCTGATCCTGCTCATGCTTCCGTGTCTCATTCTCATTCTTGATGACATCAAGCGGTCATCCCACTTTCTGTGGTTTGGGCGATCGAGGAATCATCGGCAGGCTGATGTCGAGCCACATCATGCAGAGTCGGTGCCAGGCGCGGGCCTCTCCTGAGGCCATAAGTCCCTGTTGTCATTGATCATGCTGAAGATGGCCCGATGGAGCGTCAGGGTTCCTATACTCTGTATTGACTATTTTTCAGGCCAGGAGCCAGCAGCGACACATCCGTTGTCGCCATTGACATGAAGACCATCAAGGGCATCGCGGTGGCACCGGGCATAGCCATCGCCCGCGCTTTCGTTCTGGAGCAATTCAGGCAGCGGGTGCCGCATCATCGCGTGGTACCCGAGGAAAGAGCCGGAGAGCTCGAGCGATTCGAGCAGGCGCTCGCATCCGCAACCAGCGATCTGGCTGCTGATCGCGATCGGGCCGCCAGCGATCTGGGTCAGGAAGCATCCAAGATCTTCGAGTTTCATCTCGGGCTTCTCCAGGATCCGACCCTCCTTGGGCCCATCAGGGAGAAAATCGGTGAAAAAGGGGCCAACGCCGACTTCGCGGTGGCCTCGTCATTCAGCCGGATCATCGACCAGTTCAACTCCATGGGTTCCCAGGTCTTCCGTGACAAGTCGCGGGACATCCTCGATCTGGAGCGCCGCGTACTCGATCATCTGATGGGGCGTTCCCAGGAACGCCTGTCGCGATTGACCGAACCGGTTGTCCTGATCGCCCACGAACTCACTCCGACCCAGGCCGCTTCGATGGCCATCGAGCACGTGGTGGGAATCGCCACGGATGCCGGTGGTCGAACCGACCATACCTCGATCATCGCGGCGGCCATCGGCGTACCGGTGGTCGTGGGCTGTCATGCGATCACCGAACAGGTCAATGACGGTGATCTGCTCATTCTGGATGGACGTGGTGGTCAGATCATCATCGATCCGGATGAGGACACGATTGTCTCGTTCAACAAAGCCCGGGATCGAATGGCTCAATTCGAAACCGCTACCGCACAGGAGGCCAAGGCCGATGCGGTGACGCTCGATGGAACGAAGATAACGCTCCTTGGAAACATAGAGTTCCCGAGGGAGATCGATCAGCTCAAGACCTATGGCGGGGAAGGTGTGGGTCTCTACCGCACCGAGTTCATCTATCTCACCAGTGAAACGGAACCGACCGAAGAGGAACTCTATTCCCATTACACGACTGCCCTCGACATGCTCGAAGGTCGACCACTGACGATCAGAACGCTGGATCTCGGCGCCGACAAGTACACGCAGCAGCAGGCACTCGAGCCCGAGCGGAATCCATTCCTGGGTTTGAGAAGCATTCGGTACAGCCTTCAGCATCTGCCCATGTTCAGGCGGCAGTTGCGCGCCATTCTGCGTGCCTCCGTGCATGGTCCGCTGAAAGTCATGTTTCCTCTGATCACGACGGTCACGGAACTCAAGCAGGCCCGCATGGTGCTTGACGACGTCGCGGACGATCTTCGTCAGGAAGGCATCGAGGTCCCTCGCGATATTCCCATCGGAATGATGATCGAGGTGCCCAGTGCGGCCCTGATGGCCACCACGTTCGCCAAGGAAGTCGATTTCTTCTCAATCGGGACCAATGACCTCATCCAGTACACGGTGGCCGTGGATCGCAGCAATGAGCGGGTGGCCAACCTCTATTCAGCCTCGAACCCGGCTGTCATCCGGCTTGTGAAGAACGTAATCCGGGCTGGCAAGCGTCGTGGGGTGGATACGAGCCTTTGTGGAGAAATCGCGGGTGATATCACGTACACTATGCTCTTGATTGGCTTGGGCCTGCGGTCCTTGTCGCTCGTGCCCTCCCAGATACCCCGGGTCAAGCAGTTGATCCGTCGCGTGACGCTGGAGGAATGCGAACGGCTTGCAAGGAGAGTCGGGGCGTTTGAGAGCCAACGTAGGATCCTTCGGGTGCTACGACTTGAGACTGCACGAGTAATGCCCGAGGCTGACGGTGGATGGAACGCCGGTTAAAGGTCTCGGTTAACGAAAAACATGGCCCTGATTTGAAGTCTTGTGACGACCTGTTGAGGTCTCCAGGATGAACCAGAACTCGGCCACCCAGCGACTGAAGGGGGCGAAGCCCCCTTATGCCGCCATCGAGGGAGACCGGACGCTTCAAGCGGGCCAGGCATCCGATGGTGCAGGTGAGCAGTTAAGGCTGCAGCCCTTCGTGAGGGAACTCCGGAAAGAGGTGCCTCTGTGGCATCCACTAAAAAGGCAACGCAGCCAGAAGAGCTGATGCTTGTCAACGACGTGCCTGGCGAAGAAACGCGTATCGCGATTCTCGAGAACGGGCATCTTGAGGAACTCTTTGTAGAACGCATTTCGACGGCCACCTCGGTGGGCAATGTCTATCGCGGTCGAGTGACCAATGTGGAGGCGGCCATTCAGGCAGCCTTCGTCGACTTCGGTCATGCCCAACGAGGATTCCTCCACATCTCCGATCTTCATCCAAGGTATTTCCCGGATGGGGATGCCAAGGAGAATGTCGGTCGCAAGACCGCCCGGCGAGATAGACCACCCATCCAGGATGCGTTGAAGAAGGGCGATGAAATCATCGTCCAGGTCCTGAAGGAGGGCATCGGCACCAAGGGGCCGACCCTGACAAGCTATATCTCCATCCCCGGAAGGATGATGGTGATGATGCCGCACATGGATCGCGTGGGTGTCACCCGACGAGTCGAGGACGAGGATGAGCGTCGGGAGATGCGGAAGATCCTGGACACGCTCGATCTGCCGGACAATTTCGGGTTCATTCTTCGAACCGCCGGCATGGGCAAGAGCAAGGCGGAGCTCAAGCGTGATGTCGCCTATCTGACCAGGCTCTGGAAGATGATGGACCGTCGGGGAGAAGCCGTCGGTACGCCATGCGAACTCTATACCGAATCAGATGTTCTCATCAGGACCATACGCGACGTGCTTCGTCCGGCGATCAAGGCCATCATCGTCGATTCGGAATCGGCCTACGAACGATGCAATGCCTTTCTCAAGGTCATTGCACCGCGATCGGCTCCCAAGGTCATTCTCTACAAGCGATCACTACCGCTGTTCCATGCCTACGGCCTTGAACGGCAGATCGAACTCATCAGATCCAACGAGGTTCCCCTGCCCAGTGGAGGTCAGATCGTCATGGAGCAGACCGAGGCTCTGGTGGCGATCGATGTCAACTCCGGCAGAAGCCGTAGTGCCCGTGACAGCGAGACCAACGCCTTCAGGACCAACATGGAAGCCGCGGATGAGATCTGCAGGCAGTTGAGGCTTCGGGACATGGGTGGCTTGATCATCCATGACCTGATCGACATGAGGCATGCCAGCCATCGCAAGACGGTGGAGGATCGTTATTCCGAGAATCTCAAGAGGGACCGTGCTCGGACGACGATTCTGAAGATCAGCGAGTTCGGCATTCTCGAGATGACTCGCCAGAGGATGCGCCCGGGCATTCGAAGCGGCAGCTTCGTGGAATGTCCGACGTGTCGTGGCCATGGCGAGATCATGGGTGCGGATCTGGTGGCGGCGGACATCGTCCGTCATGTCGGCTATCTGCTCAACAACGATCAGGTGGCCAGAGTCGAGATCGTCGTGTCTCCCAAGGTGGCATCCGTTCTCCTCTCGACCAGGCGGCGTCATCTCAACTCCATCGAGGAACGACTCAACAAGAGTCTTGATGTTCGCGTCAGCGAGGCGATCGCGGTTGACCGTGTCGATTACTACGCCTACGACCGACGTAACTCCGATCTTGATCTGGGCAAGCTCTCATCCAACAGCGCTCCCACGATCGATGAGCTCGAGAACGATCCCGATGAGCTGGATCCATCCGGAGGTCAGGGGCGATCGCGACGACGTCGTCGTCGTCGAGGAGGCGCTCCTGCCGCCGATGCGACCGCTGTCGCCTTGTCCGGTGAGCTCGCCAAGGAACTGGAGGAGATCGATCGTCAGGAGGAGGAGGAGGCCAAGGAGGCCGCTGCCAAGAAGAAGACTCGATCAAGGCAGTCATCCCGCTCGAAACCCAAGGAGAGCGAGCCAGTCGAGCCAGTCAAGCCGGTCAGGCTGTATGTGCTGGCCAAGGAACTTGGCGTGACTGCCAAGGAGATCATCGCCAAGTTCAACGAGATGGACGAAGAGTCGCAGGGCGATCTGGAACTCAAGAGTCACATGTCCATGGTCACCGGCGAACAGGTGGGAATCATCACGAGATGGTTCAAGCCCGAAGAGGAAGAAGAGGAGAGCAAGCCAAGGCGACGCCGAAGACGAAGAGGCGGTCGCGGTCGTCGTGGACGCGGCAGAGGTTCCTCCGAAGAGAATCAGACCGAGGGGTCCGATGACTCCGGTCATTCCGAGGATTCGGAAGTCGAATCGACGTCCGACGAGGAATCGTCCCAGGAGACCTCCTCGGAGGATTCGCCACCCAGGAAGAAGCGTCGCTCCCGTCGTCGACGAAGCAAGGCTTCGGGAGGAGATGAGCCGTCTTCCACAACGGTGGAGGAATCCGTCGACTCCGGTTCCAGCCCAGCAGAAGAAGAGCAGCCAGGGACCACCAAGAAGCGGCGACGGAGACGTCGTCGTCGTTCCAGCGGTTCGTCGGCCGGAACCGAGTCCAACGATGTCCAGCAGGGCTCGGAGGACAGCTCGGCCAGTACGGAACCAAAGCCATCCAAGAAGACGGCGAAGAAGTCGCGAAAGAAGACGTCGGCCAGTCCAAAGGCCGAGACGAAGCCGTCTGATGCATCTTCCTCCACGGATGAGCCCAAGGCAAAGCCCAGGCGTCGCCTATACGGGTCACGTCGAGGCATCTCGCCGGTCGATACCAGCTCACGCGTCGAGGAACGTGATTGATGCATGTTTCAAGGCGAGTGATACTGCTTGGTTCAACGGGGTCCATCGGTGAGAGCACTCTCGATGTGATGCGGCACATGCGAGCTCTTCCGGATCTGGATTTCGAGCTGATCGGACTGGGTGCCGGCAGCAGAGGCCAGGAGCTCATCGAGCAGGCGAGGGAGTTCGGTGTCGATGAAATCTCCATTGCCGATAGTGAAGTGGCCGCTTCGCTCGACTTCCAGGGAACAATGCATGTCGGTCCCGGTTCTGCAAGGGAACTGGTGGAATCCATAGCGAAGCCCGGAGATCTCGTCGTCGCGGCGATCGTCGGATCGGCTGGAATAGACGCTGTTCTGGCAGCGATCGACGCGGGTTGCGACATCGCCTTGGCGAACAAGGAGACCCTCGTTGCGGCCGGATCGATCGTGATGCCTCGAGCTGCTGAACGCGGGGTCCACATCATTCCCGTCGATTCCGAACACAGTGCGATCTATCAGTGTCTCAGAGGAAGCGATTCCGATCGAGAGATCAGGCGTATCGTCATCACCGCCTCGGGCGGACCTTTTCGTGGACGGGATCGAGAGACGGTTCGAGAGGCGACACCCGAAGAGGCGCTTGCTCATCCGACCTGGGACATGGGGCAGAAGATCAGCATCGACTCGGCTTCGATGATGAACAAGGCTCTCGAGGTCATCGAGGCTCACTGGCTCTTCGATCTGCCCTCGGACCGAATAGAGGTGATCGTTCATCCGCAGTCCATCGTTCATTCATTCGTCGAATACGTCGATGGTTCGGTACTTGCCCAGATGGGGCCACCCGACATGAAGACGCCCATCCAGTACGCCATGACCTGGCCTCACAGGATGGATGGCTGCTCGGATCGAATGGACTGGAAGAGCCTTCAATCACTCGTGTTCGAACAGCTGGATCACGATGTGTTTCCTCCTGTGGACATGGCCAGGGAAGTCATCGAACTCGGTGGTACCGCCGGGGCGATCTTCAATGCGGCCAATGAAGTGGCGGTCGAGGCCTTTCTGGGTGGAGAAATCCTCTTCGGCGGCATTCATGATCTCGTGAGGCAGGCTTTGGATGGAATTCCCGTCAAGCAGGTGCATACGATCAATGACATCGAGGAGGCCGATTCCGCCGCCAGGGCGCTCGTGAGAGAACGCATCGGCGACATGGTGAATCGGCCGGCGACGATGGGTGAGGACAAGTGATGGAATTCATCTCCGGATTGGGAAGCATCCTGCTCATCGTGCTCGGTTTCGGGCTTCTGATCTTCGTTCATGAACTGGGGCATTTCGTCGCGGCCAAATGGTCCGACATCCGGACAGAGGCATTCGCCATTGGATTCGGTCCGTCGATCATCTCCTGGAGGAAGGGTATTGGCTGGACGATCGGTTCCACGACTTCCAAGGTCAAGGAGAAGACCGGTCTTGATCCACGCCAGTTGAGTGATCAGGCGTTGGTCGATCATGGCATCGGTGAAACCGAATATTCGATTCGATGGCTGCCACTGGGTGGATTCGTACGAATGCTCGGTCAGGATGATCTGTCGCCCGCCTCGAGTTCCACCGAGGAAAGAAGTTTCAACCGGACAGCCATCTGGAAGCGGATGATCGTGGTCAGCGCCGGCGTGACGATGAACCTCATATTCGCCGCCATTCTGTTCGTGATCGCCTTTTCGATCGGCGTTCGATTCGATGCGCCAACGATCGGGGTGGTGAGCGTGGGGTCGCCGGCTTCATTGGCAGTTGGCAAGGACAAGGCCGAAGGAATGGTCGGGCTGCGACCCGATGACAATATTCTCGAGTTGGATGGTCGGGCCGTTCCGACATTCCTCGATGCCACCATCGGTGTGGCCATGGCTCGTCCGGATGAAGCGATAGAAGTGGTCGTCAGAAGGCCGGGGCATGATTCACCATTGCCCTTCATGGTGACGCCGGTCAAGAGCCAGGCAGCAGGCGTACTGAGCATCGGCGTGGCACCGGCCGCCTCCACGAGGTTGGCTGGAAGCGACACCAACGAAGCCTATGAAGTAATCGCCTCCTACCTTGAAACACTGGGGCTATGGTCGCAGGGGCTCAGGCCCGGCATGTCCATCATCGAGGTGGATGGGGAATCCATCGAGAGTTATGCCCAGTTCCAGTCCAGCATGGATCGGACGTCAGGCGAGCCGTTGTTGACTCGATGGCGCAATGATTCTGAGATAGTCGAAGTCAAGATGGCGCCCGATCCGAACTGGCCTGTTCTGAGAACAGCCGCTGGTCGCGAGGTCGTCGAGGGTCTTCTGGGCCTCGTGCCACTTGTCCAGATCAATGGAGTGACCGAAGGCAGTCCCAACAAGGGCATTCTCGAGCCTGGTGATGCGGTGCTTCGAGTCGGGGATGTGCAGGCGCCCAGGCGTTCCCAGTTCCTCAAGGTGATCGCCGACCATGGACCTGGTCCGATCGCCCTCACGGTCATCAGGGACGGCGAGCGCAAGTCAGTCGAAGGTGTGATCTACGAGATCGGGCTCCTGAAACCTCAGCCCAAATTCGGCGTCAGTGTCGGACAGGCCTGGGATGCGCCCTATGTGGCTCAGCCCATCACCACGATCGAATGCGACGTGGAGAATCAAGGCAAGCTGGAGGTGGTGGATACCCAGGTGTCCAAGGCCGACATAGTGCCCGGTTCCCGTATCGTCTCGCTGGCGGGAACACCGATCTCCAATTGGGACGATCTCTTCGATGCTGTGGCCGCCCATGTCGGCGAGGACGTGGTCATCGATTTCGAGAATCCGACCCCCGGTCGCGAGATTCGATCCATCAGCGTCTCGCTGGCTGGCGATGACTGCTCCGGGCTCATCGACATGAGTTACGAGGCCGAACTTCCAGGTGGGCTGTTCGATCCGGTCTACACGATCCGAAGTTCAGGTGGCAATCCGATCACGGCCGTTGAAATGGGTGTCAATGAGACGATCAACTTCATCATCCAGACCTACCTCACACTGGATCGTCTCTTCCGTGGAAGCGTCGGTGTCGAGCAGCTGCAAGGCCCGGTGGGCATCGTCCATCTGGGTACGAGAATCGTGGATCAGGGCTTCACCTTCCTGATCTTCTTCCTGGCGCTCATCAGCGTGAATCTCGCCGTGGTCAACTTTCTTCCATTGCCGATCGTTGATGGAGGTCTGTTCCTGAATCTCGTGTACGAGAAGATCAAGGGTCGTCCACCATCGCCTGGCTTCCAGAATGCGGCGGCGATCGTCGGCCTGCTGCTGATCGGAACGGTCTTCATCATGGTCACCTACAACGATCTGGTTCGCATCCTGGGATGAACAATCATGTCCATGCAAGGTAGATCATGCATCGTGACTGGAGGTGGCAGCGGCATCGGTCGCGCCATCGTGCAGTCATTGTCATCGGCCGGATTCAATTGTCTTATCGTCGGTCGACGAGAGCAGCCCCTGATGGAAACCGCATCGCTCTGTGAATCCACCAGTGGGACAGTGGTGCCATTGGTGGCGGATGTCTCATGCCCCGACGATGTCGGAGGCGTGATTGCCCAGGCGATGGATCAGCACGGCCGCCTTGACGGCATCGTCAACAACGCCGCCGGTGGGGGCTTGATGCCTTTTCCGTCCTGGACCATGAGCCAGCTGACGGATCTCTGGAAGACGAATGTCCTGGGGCCCGCCGCCCTGGTCCTCGAGGCCTGGCCGCACCTTCTTGAATCAGGAGGCCGGATAGTGAACATCTCCTCGATGGCTGTACTTGGTCCATTTCCCGGAAACGGCGCGTATGGAATGACCAAGGCGGCTCTGGATGGAATGACGCGAGCCATTGATGTCGACGCCTCCGATTCTGGTGTGGAGGCCTATTCGATCGCTCCTGGAGCCGTCGAGACGGAGATGCTTCGATCCCTCGTGGATGATTCACAGCTCCCGCCAGCAAAGGCCATGTCGCCGGCTGAGATCGCTCAGGTCACGAGAGATTGTCTGGAGGGGGCTCGGTCCTCGGATGCAGGAAAGGTCCTCTATGCCCCCATACCGGGGTTTGTGACCACAGATCCAGAGGAAGCCATGGTTGCCCTTGGGCGATTCCACTCGAGCTGACCTTTCCACATTGTCTGTCTGTGTGGACTGTGCGGCCTCAGGGCCGATATTCACATCCTATTCAAAGACATCTTGAACGCTTCCGTCCGCCCTGGAATAGATAGTAGTGGTGCTGGGAATTCTTTCCGGCCAGAGGCACATGTCGTTGGAGGCGGACTAATGGCAAATAATGATAAGGCGGATTCGAGTGATCTCGATTGGCATCAAGGGCATCAGCGGCAGGAGGGCGTGGATCGTCCCAGAGTTCTGATCGCGTGTTCGGCGGAGGAGCTTTCGCAGGCGATCATCTCGGCACTGGTCTCCGATCGTTTCGCGAAGGAGGCTGATCGACATACCCAGTCCGATCCAGCGAGGGGCTCAAGGGGACTGCATGAGCTGGCCGGATGCGAGGTCGTGAAGACGCTTTCTCTTCTGCATTCATTGCCGATGCATCAATACGACATGATATTCACATCGGCATCGCTTCCCGACGCCACGGCGATCGATGTGCTTGCGTACGTACGAGGCACGGTCCCGGACATGCCGGTCGTCGTCGTGGGCGAAGCTGGTGATGTGGACCTGGCGGCGGAGGCCATCAGATGTGGTGCCGTCGAGTTCCTGCTTGCCACCGGCCATGAAATGGTGACTGTTCCACTGGCCGTCGAGAAGGCCATGGCGCATCGGATTCTCCGTCGCGACAACGAGCAGTTGCAGGAGAATCTGTCCAGATCGATGTCCGAGCTTGCGGTCACCAATCGAAAGCTCGAACGATCCATCCGGCAGCTGGAAGTCACGGCTCGAACGGATGAATTGACGGGACTCGTCAATCGAAGATGGTTGAATCTCATGCTCGAGGGCCGTTGGGCGGAAGCAGAGCGACACGACTTGTCACTGGGCTTCATGATGATCGATCTCGATGGCTTCAAGGCATTGAACGATTCGCTGGGTCACCAGCAGGGTGATGAAGTCCTCAAGGCGGTGGGTGACATGCTCCGGTATGCCTGTCGTGAAATCGATGTGGCCGCGAGATTCGGAGGCGATGAATTCTGTGTGCTGCTGCCTCATACCGATCTTGATGCCTGCCGTAGGGTCGCGAACCGCATTGCCGAAACCTTTCATGCACGCATGCAGAGATTGCAGCTGGGCAAGTGCGCTCCGGGAATCAGCATAGGAATAGGACATCGGGATCTCTCCTCGCCATCCACATCGGAGGACCTTGTTCGCCATGCCGATGAAGCCATGTATGCAGCCAAGACCAGCCGGGTTGAAGTCATGTTGCGAACGGCAGCGGGGCACATGATGGGTCAGGCGGCCTGAGTGCTTCAGTCGCTCGTGGGTCGGTCATCGCCGACCGATCTCCAGAACATCGCCCAGGGGCTCATCGATTCCCACCGGGTGGGTTCCGCCGGTCGAGTGTCATCGCTCTCCTGGTGGACGGCCAGTTCGACCTCTATTCCAAGATGGTCCGCTCCGGGTATGGAGAAGGTCCTTGTGGCAAGCGGAACGATGTTTCCTCTGACCAGGCAATGATCGATTGGCAGTCTCATCAGCGAAGGCAGCCATGCCGGCCATGTACCTGATCGGACACCACTCAGTCCCATGGAGGCACGACTGCTGCGCAGTCCCGTCTCATGCATCAGGTTCAGGAGTCTCGAAGACCAGGGGGATGCGTTTAGATCGCCCATCAGGATGAGATTGCCGGGGATCCCTCGTATCAGTTCCGAGAGCGTTCTGAACTGAGCGTCTCTCATCCCAAGCATGTGCAGCGACTGGGGAGACATCGCGTGCACGGTGATGATCGTGACTGCGATGCCGTCGACTTCTATGTCGATTCTCAGTGCTGGAAATGCACCGGGTGTGAGCATGATCCACTCGCTCGATCGGACAGGTGTCCTGGTGAGCACGGCGAGTCCGAATGGGTTGTCCCGGAGATCGCTCCACTGGGAGGGCCAACGTTCCTTGAGCGAAGGGAGAAGGCGGCTCCATGACGTACTGGTCTCGATCAAGCCAAGGACATCCGCATCGGGAAGACTCTCGACGATCTCATCAAGGCGGGCATTGGAGACAAGCACATTGCCCGTCGCGACCACCAGATTGGAACCGGTGATGTCAGCTGGAATTGAACTCGATGCGGTGTAGGGGGCGATCATGAGCATGGCCGAGAACAGGATCGTCGCCAGGCCCAGCCAGCAGAATCTCCAGGATCGAATCGTCAGGAGGCACACCGTGAGAATCAACGAGCCAATCAGGGCAGTGGCCGGAAAGTGGCTGAACCAGTCCAGGGCGGGCAGGAGGAATGCCAGCCGTCCAAGCCCAAGCATCACGAGTATCGTGAGCAGGGAGATCGAGCAGATGATTTCAAGCACGGATTTTCTGGTCATCAGGATCACTTCCATCCATTGAAGAGGATACCGTCTGGCATTGAGGCGTCCCAACTGAGAGAATGTCGGAAAAGATCACCACTCATGGCTTCCAAGAAATCCAAGCTGAAAGAAACCAAAGAGCCGCTTATCCAGAACCGGAAAGCGAAGTACGACTATCTCATTACCGACACCCTTGAGTGCGGTATGAAGCTCAGTGGGACCGAGGTCAAATCAGTTCGAAACGGTCAGGTCAGCCTCGGGGAAGGATACGTTCACGCTTCCTCGGATCCGCTATCGCTTCTGCTTCATGGTGTGCATATCGGTGAATATCCTCCTGCCGGCTCCGCAGTGCAGCACGTACCGGTGAGAAACAGAATTCTTCTGGCTCACAAACGCGAAATACGAAAATGGGCGAATCTGACCCAGGAGCGTGGTAAGACCATCGTCCCTCTGAAGATGTACTTCGTCGATGGGCGTGTGAAGATGCTCATCGGCCTCGGCACGGGCAAGAAGCAGCACGACAAGCGCCATGCCATCAAGGCTCGAGATGCCCAGCGAGACATGGATCGCCGAATGTGATTTCTTGGTGGGCCCTCCGAAGAGGGCCCCGGGAGGCAACCCGGAGAACGTCCAGATTGCCTGCTCATCTAATGCGCGAAAGAGGACTCGAACCTCCACGGGATTTTACTCCCACCAGCACCTCAAGCTGGCGCGTCTGCCAATTCCGCCACTCGCGCTTGGGTAAGTCCAAGAGGATAGCGGGCAAACGGGACATGTGCGAGTGAAAGACCTATCATCCCTCTGTGGCAGCTGATCAGGTCCTGATAAATGAGGTCTTCCATAGTGTCCAGGGGGAATCCACCTGGGCAGGCCTGCCCTGTGTCTTCATCCGGCTCAGGGGCTGTCCTCTGCGATGCCACTACTGCGATACCGAGTACGCCTTTCGCGAGGGAAAGGCCCGGCTGGTGGAAGAGGTGGTCGAGGAGGTGGCGGCGATCGGCTGTCCTCTGATCGAGGTCACCGGTGGTGAGCCGCTTCTGCAGCCCGCGGTCCATCCGATGATGAGCAAGCTCTGCGATCTTGGTCATACGGTTCTGATCGAGACGGCGGGTGCTCATGACATATCGGTCTGTGACGAGCGTGTGATTCGCATTCTGGACATCAAGACGCCCGGAAGTGGGGAATCCGATCGTGTGCTCTGGGAGAACATCGAACATCTTCGTCCATGTGATGAAGTCAAGTTCGTGCTTGTCGATCGTGGGGACTACGACTGGATGAAGACGGTCATCCTTGAGCACGATCTCACCAATCGAGTGGATACGATCCTGCTGTCTCCTGCCTTTCATCAGGAAAGTGGTCGGGACATAGCCGGTTGTCCGGGGCTCGATCCATCGGAACTCGTCAGCTGGATGCTGGAGGATCGTCTTCCTGTTCGAATGCAGTTGCAGATGCACAAGTTCATATGGGATCCAAAGACCAGAGGCGTATGATGCAAAAGGGACCTTACGGGCATCCTCTTGTCGTGACGGGTCAGCGCCATCCTGGTGGCTGGGCCTCAGGGCTTCTGGGCGAATCGGGTCTCTCGATCCATCTCCACGAGATCGGTACTCCAGTGACTGCGGATCGAAATGACGCTCAAGCGGATATTCAGGTGTTCTTCTCAGGTGAGACCGAAGGGGCCATACCCTGGGGCGTCGGTGCCTGGGAGTCTCTTCAGAAGCGTGTCATGGAAGCCAATGGTGGGGGTGGTCGAATGCTTCTGAGGCCTCATCATCGACACGTTCTGGCAGACGCGCCGGCTTGTCGCCACTGGCTCTTCTCGAAAGAGCCGGATCCGCCAGCCTGCGGGGTGGCTCTGTCGCCAGCATCGATTCTGGTCGGCTCGATGGTCGATGCCTGGGAGGACCATATCGGGCGACTGTTCGAGTTCATCGGTGACAGCTCGGGAGCGGTGATCCTGGAGGACTTCCATCTGAGCGACTCAGGGGAGATCCAGAGCGTGACCATGGGCTCAGGGCGTCTCGATGGGGGCCTGGTGGGCTCCATGATCAGGACGCATGTGCCATCGGACGTTCCTGTGATCATCGATGCAGGCTCCATCGATGAAGCCAAATCGTGGCTCTGGCCAAGTTCATGTGATCAGGACTTGTCATCAGGGCTACAATCGACTTGAATAGCCCTGGAACGATCGAACAATGCCGTTTTCGAGATCAATGGAGTTGATCAATGACCAATGAAATGCCAAACCATCCAGCTCTGACTTCCGTCAAGGCGGCATTTGGCGACAGGCGACTGGTCGCAACCGATTTTCGAGGCCAGGTCTCGTTGATTGTCGACCCCGAGGATGCGCATGAGATCCTGCGTTTTCTTCGAGATGATCCCGGTTGCGATTTCAAGCATCTCGTCGATGTGACCAGCGTGGACTATCTGGACTATCCCGCATCCACGCCCGGAAGATTCGCGGTTGTCTGGGTACTGAGAAGTCTCACTCACAATACGCTTCTGGTGGTGAAGTCGTTCCTTGATCCCAGCATCGATACGACCGGCATCGAGGCCGACCCCGCTCTGGAGATCGACAGCGTCTGCGATCTGTGGGAGGGGGCGGAGTGGAGAGAACGTGAGGTCTTCGACATGTTCGGAATACGCTTCAAGGCACATCCCGATCTACGTCGAATCCTCCTCTGGAGAGATTTTCCAGCACATCCACTACGCAAGGACTACCCGCTGCGCGGAAGAGGCGAGCGGGAGAACTATGCGGTCGTGGATCGTGAAGGGGCCTGATTCGATCTTCTGTCAGGCAGCTACGGGACTGTATCCATCACAGCTTCCAACGACAGCCACTCGAAGGTGCAGGTTGGAGTTGCTCGGATGATCACAGCCTCCGATGACTTCTTCCTCGGATTTTCTGGCAATCCGGATCTGAACAAGTTTTTCCTCCGGGATGCCCTCGCCGAAGTGTGAGCATGTACCGCATTGGCCATTTGAGAAACTGATCATATTGGTGCTCCTTGTTGAAATCGGGCGAGTGTCATACGACTCGCCTACATAGTAAATGTATGAGTTAAACAAGATCAGTCAAGGCCGAATCGTCAATACAAATCACTTGCGATTGAGACTCAAAAACAACTGTGTTAAACGGCTTTTTTCAATCACTACATCGTCAATAACAGTCGGGGTTTAACGTGCGCCCGAGCCGCTTGGTTCGAGAAGTTGAATCGAATCGACGAGTGGGTCCATATTCCAGACCATCTTGGTGGCCTTCACGGGAAGCGGGGAGCCTTCGGTGATGATGCTGACCTTGCGTCCCGGGCGAGCCGTCAGCGTTGCTATCTGCGTACGCGTGTCGTAGTCGACGTCATGTGCATCGGCGCGACGCTGTGGTGTGGCCAGATACACCTCGCCTTGTGCATGGAGCTGTTCGATTTCCATGTCGCCCTGGAAGTCCAGGGGATTGGCCTGGTCTCGAGTGCGTGCGCCGCGGGACCGTCGCGTGACGGCCTCGACTTGGTTGGCCGTGATGGTCGCGACATCATCGTCAGTGAGTCCACGATAGAGTCCCTCCACGTTTCCCAGCATCGAGAGTTCGTATCGGTCTCCGGGCATTCGTTCCAGATCCAATCTCTTGGTCCAGACGAATCTGCTCGTGCCGGGGCCTGAGAAGGGTCCCTCGGGAATCGAATCAGCGGCATCCTCCGTCGCAGGTTCGCGTATGACCAGTGAGCCATCTCCAATGACTTCAGCCGTCACGTCAAGATCGTTCCATGTGATGTGCTTCGCGGCGATGAAGAACACGCTTGGCAGATCCGATCGGGCCGGAAGTATCCACTCCCGACGTTCGAGCCTGGCATTGCCCCTGGCGATCATCGTCTCGAGCACTCTCGACTCGCGCTCAACTGCATTGATGTCCAACGGATCAGTTGTGGTTCTTCTGGAGATCGTGCCGTTCTCCTCGGAGAAGGCGAATTGAAGCGTCAGCGAATCTCCGTCCATGGTGCTTCGCTCGGTCGGGCTGCCATCCGAGACGACGGCCACCTTGCCTCTGAGTTCGATGGAGCCTGCTCCCTCGTTATGGCGACTGTCATAGCTCATCGCCTCGTTCCAGCGAGCTCTCATCGTCACGGGGCCGCTGCCCAGGGCCGCCTCCTTCTGATCCTCCGCCTTCGGGGCGGTGGTTGGTACCTGAGGACGCTCGATGCGTTCGTCGGCAGAAACATCAAGTGGATACCGAAGCATGCGAGCCTGCCCGGGACCATCCCAGTTGGCGGTTCCGGTCATCCTTGAAATGACCAGTTTCTGGCCATGATTGATGAGCATCTCCTTCCGGGCAACCGTGACATCCCGACCCGTGAGTACGGCGATTTCCTGACGAGCATCACCTTCGAGTCGATCCGCGAATGCGCGTCCTCCATCCGCCAGCAGGACCTGCACGTCTCCGGTGGCCAGGAAGTCCTTGATGTTGACATTTCCGCCGAAGAGATCCTCCTTGGCCGGCTCGGTGATGGCCGCCGCGGTTTCACCAGCTTCCATGGTGACGATCAGCTGGTCGGTCCAGAGAGTCTGGTCATCATTTCGGGCTCTCACATTCTCGAGTGCAACCATCCGTTCCGGTTCGGAGCCGCCATCGGGTCCTCTCATGAAATTCATCTTCAATGATCCGCAGTCGATGGTTCCATCTTCCGATTGAACGGCGACCTGATCCCTGAAGAGGATGGATTTGAGTGCTGGATCACCCTCCGGTTCATCGGTGCCAGGCCCATCGGGTTCGAACTCGATATCGACCCCGCCTTGCCATGTCAGTTCGAGTTGGACGCTCGTATCCGGCGTTCCATCGATCATCGCGTCCATGGCGGTTCCGATGGGGGCTTGCTGACCATCGATCTCCATGTCCATCACTCTGGCCAGTGGTGAAGCTCCGGACATCA
This sequence comes from Phycisphaerales bacterium UBA3158, assembly GCA_002364555.1. Classification (GTDB taxonomy): domain Bacteria; phylum Planctomycetota; class Phycisphaerae; order Phycisphaerales; family SM1A02; genus UBA1668. The sequence goes on from DEYM01000063.1 coordinate 32,423, forward strand.
CTTCGATTGTGCCGGGATTGATGAATCCAGCTTCGCCGGATTCCGGACTGGCCCACATCCACGATCCTTCGGCTCGGAAACGATCGGTCAGGAGATCGACGTCCGTCGCATCGTCTCCAAGAAGATCGAACCGCTGCGCAAGTGTCGTGTATTCGACTGTTGGGCAGGTGATTCGAAGCCTCCTTTGCGGATCTTCGATCAAGACCGGCCCTCCAAGGAGCTGCAGCTTCGCATCCCGAGGATCAGCGAGATGATCCTCCGTTTCAAGCAGGGGGATCATCGTCACGGGCCCATCGCAGGTCACCAGAATCTCATTGCCCATCTCAAGGCTCGGCGTTCCGATCGCCATCGAGGCGCCGATCGCAGGAAGCGACAGGGGCCTACTGCCGATGAACGTCGCTGGGGGCGAACTCATGGCTGTCGCCGGTGTGGCGAACTGTTCACTCTTGAGCGAGAAGACGACATTCATCTTGTCGCCCAGGGCGGTTCGTGCCCTCACGCCCTGGCCCTGCTGTATACGGACATTGTCGCTGAGAGTCAGTTGGTAGAACGTCACCGGGGAATCGTTCTGATCGGCCAGGGAGGTCGCATCGGGTTGCCATCTCGCCTTCAGCGAGCGTCTTCCTGATCTGGTCAGTCTGGTCTTCTCCGGAGAACGAATCAGGAGGTAATCCAGCTTCGCCATCTTCAGGTATTCGATTCGCTGATCCTGATCGTTGAGCAGCACCTGCAGATCCCGTCCGACCATCTCTTCTCGTGGGGTATCCAGTTCGATGCGGCCATCGCAGGAGATCTTGCCGAGGAAATTGTCGAATGTGGCTCTTGGTGTCCGAATGACCAGGGCCGGTGAATCGATCAGTGGATTCGCCGGTCGGCCATCCACTGGATCGTACATGGCGATTCGGACGTTTCCATTGAATTGGCCCTCCTCCAGTTCCCGCTGCGGCGCGTAGGCCAGCGCGGTGTCGCCGGTGAGGGTGACCAGTCGATTCTGACTCATGTACAACTCGACCTCGGGTCGATCCATCGAGATCCAATGCGCATCGAGCTCCTTTGGATCCGGGTCGAGATGTTCACATCGATACTGCTGCGATAGTTGGCCATTCTGATCGGCGACCTGGATCCAGCCACCACGAGGCATGTCGAGTCCCATGCTGGGGTCGACCATGTTCGAAGCGATCTGCTCGCCGTCGAGTTCCAGATCACTTGGGCCGATCAGTTCGGTCATCCGAGCCTGCTCGGTGATCAGTCCTTCCTCGGTTGGACGATCGATCAGGATCACGATTCCCAGAAGCAGGATGCTGCCGACGATTCCGATCCAGGTCGTCCGCCATGGGCGACGCGTGGCACGCTTCGCGGAATCGGATGCCGTCAGGAGTACGTTGCGTTCATTCTGATTGGAATTCATTCGGAGTTCTCTTCTTCATGGGTGTAGCTCTTGACGAGTTGGTCCCATTCGCCATTGGATTTCAGAATGGACTCGATGACTTCCCTGATGGCGCCCTGGCCTCCCGAGCATGTCGTCACATGATCAGCGGCAGTCTTGACCTCAGGGGCCGCATTGGCAACGGCGACGCCCAGACCAGCGGCCATGATCAGGGGTATGTCCGGAAGATCATCGCCCACCATCGCGGCCTCTTTCGCGGGAATTCCCGTTCGCTCAAGGAGCTCGCGCCAGGCGGGGAGCTTCTTGCTCTGCCCATCGGCGAGCAGCGTGATCCCCAGCTCCCGGCAGCGAGTGCTGACTGGCTTCGAGGCCCGTCCGGTGATGACCGCCACGGTTCTGCCGGTCGACTGCCAGAGTCGGATGGCCAGGCCATCGTGGATGTGGAAGGTCTTCATCTCACGGCCCTCGCCATCGAGTTGAAGTCTGCCGTCGGTCATGACTCCATCCACATCGAGACAGAGAAGTCGAATTTGTGCTGTGCGATCAGGTAGCATTTTGCTCCAATCTAGGTCTCGTCGGTTTCTTCAGGAGGTGGGGACTCTCACCAGATCCAGTGAGCCGCCGCAATGCACATCCAGTCGGCAGGCGGTCTCCAGGGCGGCTGTGACCAGACTCTGGTCATCATCGATTCGATCCCAGAGCGCTTCGATCGCGCCGATCGCGTATTCGCTGCCGGATCCGATGGATGCGTAGCGTTTGAATTCCGTCACACCCAGATCACTGGATACCTTGAAGAGTCCTCCCTTGCTGGCAACCAGAAAGGAGGAGTCGAGATCCGTGAACGGGGTGTCCTTGGAATTGGCCTGATCATTGACGAAGGGGTAGCCCTCCCTCATGGATCTCCACAACTCCAGGAAGAAGCTGAACACGGCCATCTTCGAATCGAGTGCCGGCGGCTCCTTCTCCTTCATCCAATGATCGATGATGTCGTCGTAGACGGCCCAGCCGGTTCCGCCGATGAAGGACTCACCCATGGTGAAGATCTTGCGAGTGCGGCAGTTCTGCTCAGGTGTCATTTCGCCATCGCCGAAACAGGTCAGTGAATCGGCTCCCATCGTGACAACCCCGTTTCGTTGAATGGCGACGATGATCGACATGGTCAAGCTACTCGGTCACGACTCGGGGAGTCATCAGGTCCTGGATGTCGATCATGCCCACGGGTCTGCCCTGGTCATCGACAACGGGAAGTTCATCGATTCGATATTCGGTCACCACCTGACGAGCCTCGGAGAGAGTCTGGTTTTCCTCGAGATGTCGTGGCGTGGATGTCATGACATCCTTGATCGAGGTCTCAAGAGGCATGGTTCGTTCCATGACGAGTCTCTTGAGATCGCCATCCGTGAAGATGCCCGAAAGCTGGCCGTTCTCGTCGACGAGCATGATGGCACCCGCTCCGCGGAGTGTCGAGTTCCTCTCGCATTCCCTCGCCTGCTTGAGTGCTTCACCCACGGTGACCGTGTCCGGCAGGACGGGCAGGTTCTGCCCGACCCGGAACCGGAGCAGTTCTCGAATGGGTCGAAGACCATCTCCGAGACTCCCTCCCGGATGGCGATGATGGAAGTCCTGCTCCTTGAAGCACCGCCTTCGAGCGACAGCCAGCGCAAGCGCATCTCCGACGGCCAGTGTCATGGTCGTGGACGTCGTTGGGGCAAGGCTCAGCGGGCAGACTTCCTCGAGTGGTCCAAGTGCCAGATGTGAATCGCAGAGTCTGGCCAGATCGGAATCGTGGGAGGCCGTGACAGCCAGTCTCTTGACTCCATCGGCCTTGAGTATGGTGGCCAGATTCACGACCTCTTCAGTACGTCCGGAGTGACTCAGGAGCATCACGACATCAGTGCTTCGAATGGCTCCCAGATCGCCATGGACGGCATCGGCGGGGTGGACGACATGGGAGGGGATGCCCACGCTCGACATGGTCGCGGAGATCTTCGCTCCTACCAGTCCCGACTTGCCCATGCCGCAGACCACGACATGTCCCGGGCATCGATCAATCATGTCGATGGCCTGCGTCCAGTGATCTTTCTCGGATGGATCGCTCGTGAGCGACCCGGAGAGCTGAGTCAGGGCGGCGGCTTCTCCGGCCAGAATCGCCGCGACGAAGCCGATCTCGGATGTCGCATCGTCGCCTTCCGACCGTTGAGAGTCCTGGGTCGAGGGTGAGATTGGTGTGGTGCTCATGGTTCGATGCCTGAGGTGGTTATGATGCTCACAGGTGCAAGGCCGCCGCGATGTGCATTGTACCGCTTTGTTCGCTCATTCACCCCGGAGATCAGCAATCATGCCGGATCAGGTACAGCAGGACTATAAGGTGCGTCTGGACTCCTTTGAGGGGCCGCTGGACCTGCTGCTCTTTCTGGTGAGAAGATCCGAGGTCGATCTCAACGACATACCGATCGGGAAAATCACCGATCAGTATCTTTCGCTTCTGAATCACGCCGAAAAAGTTGATGTGGAGCTGGCAGGAGAGTTCCTTGTCATGGCTGCCACGCTGGTGGAGATCAAGTCCAGAACAATTGCGCCGCCAGAGACCGATGAGCAGCAGGATGGTGTCGAGGTGGAGGGTTCGACGGAGGATCCTCGAGCGGATCTGATTCGTCAGCTTCTGCGTTATCAGCGGATTCGACTGGCTGCGGAACGTCTTGACGATGGCCGTGTTCGATTTGCTCGCCAGGTCGAAGCCAGAGCCAAGAGCGATATCGACGACAGTCTGCCGCCCGATGCGCTTGATCTCGAAGACGTGCACATCATGGATCTGGCTGAGTCGTACGAGCGGATTGCAAGGGCGATCAACTTCGATGCGATGGGGGATCACCGTGTTGCCGTGGACGACACGCCGATCGCTCTGCATCAGGCCGACCTGGTCGATCGTCTCACACGACGCGATGGCGCGCCGATGACGCTTCAGGACATCTTCGCCGGTCAGTCGCCTAGTCACAGACTCGGCCTCTTCCTGGCGACACTCGAACTGGTTCGAATGCATCGCGTTGACTTTCTTCAGGAGGATGAAGGCCCCATCAGGCTTTCACTCCGTCCGGAGGAGGATCTCATCCGGCATCAGGAACTCGAGCAGGCATTCGACGAGCAGACGCCGGAATCCGACGACACTACTTCTCATCAAGCCCCGTCGCTCGACGCAGCGCCTTGAGCTCCCCGAAGGTCAGATCCCGCCACTGACCGGGCTGAAGCCCCTTCAGATTGAGTGTTCCCATCGAGGTTCTCTGCAGCCTCTTCACCGGGAAACCGAGCCTGGCCAGCATTCGACGTATCTGCCGATTCCTGCCTTCCCGAAGAATGAGCTTCATTCGTGTTCGATCGCGATCTCGTCGGATGATCTGCAGTTTTTCGGCCGATGCTCTCTTGGCTTTTCTGCCATTGGAAAGGAAGATGCCTCTTCGGAGTCGGGCGATGTCCGATTCCTCGACTCGTCCTTTCACGACGATCTCGTAGGTCCTGGCGACCTCGTGGGAAGGATGGGTGAGTTTCTGAGCCAGTTCACCATCATCGGTCAAGAGCAGCAGGCCGGAGCTGTCCTGATCCAATCGCCCGACTGGAAACAGGCGAGCCCTGCTGGGGTGGTTGACCAGATCGATGGCTCTGGTTCTTCCCTCGGGATCGTCATTGGTGCAGATGGTGCCTCTGGGTTTGAAGAGCATGACGTATGTCTGGGCGGTCCGCTTCCTGATCGCCTTTCCTCG
>DEYM01000063.1:37956-51837 GCA_002364555.1 Phycisphaerales bacterium UBA3158
CCGTTGACTCGAACCACACCCTCCGAGATGAGCTCCTCGCAGCTGCGTCGCGAGCCCAGTCCGGCGGATGCCAGAACCTTCTGGATGCGTTCTCCTCTGGAGGCATCACGAAAGTCATGTTCCATGCCGGTTGGTTTACCGGATTTGTCAGGACTTGCACTGTTCCAGCCCATTGTCACCACTTTGCTCCAGCGTCAGGTACCATCCGCGTGTATCCACGGCTTCGACAGATCCATCATTCACGAGATCGACTGTCTGAATTCGATACAGCCTACCTTGCCCGGGGCTGTTTGGTTGGCAGATCAAATCGGACCCAAGGAGGATCTTGATGACTGAAGGCATGAACCAGACCGGTCGCCGCAGCAACTATGGCCTTATTTCACTCGGTTTCGGGGTCGTCGTCTGGTTGGTGCAGATCCTCACGCCAGCCATCGGTATCGGGGTGCTGGGTGCTGAATTCGAGAACATGAGTTCGGCGGGAACCAATTCCATGCCGGAAGAACAGATTGGCGACTTCGTGCTGATGATCATCATGGGTGGCGCCGGGCTTGCCGGCATCGTCGGATTCATCATCGGGCTGATGGGCCTGACCACGGGTACTCATGGACCCGGCAAGGCTGTCATCGGGATTGTCATGAACGCATCCAGTTGGATCTGGACGGCGCTCTTCTTCATCTTCGTGGGATCCTACGCTCACTGATCCGGCTTCAACACTGAAGGGGCGTGCCGAGCATGTTCCGAAAACGGAAACAGGCAATCGAGACATGGATTCGTGATGTGGTCGCGAGGGCCACGGACGGTGTCCGTCGAAGAGACCGTTTCCTCTTGGTGGCCATCGATGCTTCCCGCATCGCGGCTCGGCAGATGCGACGTGACCGTGCGCCGATGATGGCATCGGCCCTGACGTATCGACTTCTCTTCTCGCTGATTCCATTGATGATCATCGCCGCTTCCGTGATGAGCCTCGTCATCAAGCCCGATCAAGTCAAGAAGGCAACAAGTGAACTCATCTCGCATCTGCAGCTGGATTCCATCGAGGTGCATGATTTAAGAGCCGACAAGGAGACCGATGTCGTCAATACATCGTTCACCCTGGGTGATTGGATCTCGGAAAAGGCCAGTGAGGCATCAGGCTACAACACGTCAGGCATGACCATTCTTGGAATCCTGCTTCTGATCTATTCGTCGCTCAAGCTCTTTGGCGAGATCGAGGCGACCTTCAGCATCGTCAGTGGCCGGGGTCGCCGACGTTCCTGGTGGCGACGATGGCTTATGTACCTGGGCGTTCTTCTTCTTGGACCCCTGATTCTGGCCGGTGGACTGTGGTTGATCCAGTGGGGCTCGGATCGACTGGCCGAGATCGGAGGCGGGCATGTCCTCATTGTCGGCGTGGCCGAGCAAGTGCTCAGCTTGGCGTTGATATGGGGACTGGTGATCGTCGGCTATCTGTTCATTCCGGCTCAACGACTCGGTCTGCGTGCGACGGCTTCGGGGGCCTTGGTCGCGACCGTCATGCTGCTGCTGGCCCAGTGGGGATTCGGGATATACGTCAAGAAGGCCGTGGTGGGCTCTCCTCTGGGCTCACTGGGATTGATGCCGCTGTTTCTGTTCTGGCTCTATCTCAACTGGATATGTCTGCTCTATGGACTTCAGTTCGCGGCCGTCACGGCACGAGTGAGCAAGATCGTCGGTCGAAGAAAAACCAGCTTGGCGTGACTGGGCAATACCGGATTCCTCACTGATGCCGCTTGCTTCGCCAGTCGGTCTGCTCGATTCGGTGCCATCTCTTCTCAAGCTTCTCGATGTTCCCGAAGTGCTTTTCGAAGACGAATTCGAGGTCGTGCCTCTGGCCTTCCTCGGGCTCGGTTTCCAGATGCTTGAGGAAGCTGGACAGTTGTGGTGTCCTGTACTCGTAGAGCCAGGTGAGCAACCCGTAGGCCTGGGCATAGAAGGCATGCAGCGATGCCTGCGTCGCGTCCCCGTAGCCGTCGATGACGATGAAATCCCGAAGTGGCATGAGCTGGTCCGAATTCACGAGGCCTGTGAAGGGGCCATCCCGATGGATCGAGAGTCTGTCGGGGCCGAATCCCAGTGTGGCATCGGATGTTTCGAATGAAGTGGCCAGTCCCTCGTCGAGCCAGGCGGGCCAGGAGTGGTTCCTCTGCGGCGCATCACAGGGATGTGTGAATTGATGGATGGCTTCATGGATGGTGATCCGGCTTCTGCTGCCCTGTGCCCATTTGAGGATCTCCTTCCTGGATTCATCGATGAAATCCTGTTGTCGCTCCCAGGTGTCCTCGATTCTGCTGGCGGTTTCAGGATCGAGTGAAACCAAATCGATGTTCTGCCGTGAACTGTCGAGATGTTGCTGGTATTCATTGAGCCTCTGATGTTCCAGATCGATCAACTCCTGATGTTCGGGCTCGTAGAAGACGATCCAGTTGAATCGATTGGAGTAATACCCTCCGGCATGTTCGAGCATGGACAGATCGCCCAGCGTCTTCTTGGAGAAGTCCATGAAATCCTCATGGTCGTTGAATACGATGCAGGCCAGTTTCTCATCGGGTTTCTGCAACGGCACACCGAGCCGTCGAGCGAAACCGCGATATTCCGCCCAGGCTCGACGGAGTGCTGTCCTGATCTGGATGAGCGAATCCCATGAGGCATCGGTCAGGATCACATGCTTTGCATTGGAGTGTCGCTTGAATCGATCGGGCAGCAGCTTCTGGGCCAGATCGACGGAGTCTGTTCCGCAGCACGTGAGGGGGAGTGCAACCCCATAGGCCTCCATGGGAATCGATGGGCGACTCGACGTCTCCGCCTGTGCTGGATCAGGGGCTTCGCCGGTGGGCTCGGCCGATGCCCAAGTCATCAGGAGCAACCACATGGTGGCCAGTTGGATGATCAAGGTGTTCATGCTCATGTCCTCCTAACGGCAATGAGTAGGTGCTCATTGCACGAATATTCCGATTCTGAGGTTTCGAATGGCCGAATTTGGTCCATCTGAGCTCTTTGGTCGGGCTCGGAGGTCAAGTCGGCCCCTCATGCTTCCGATTGTATCAGTGGCCAGAAGGCTCAAATACGCACACGGTTGCGGAGGGAATCTGAAGATGACGATGAATTCACAGGCATTGAACAGCTGCCAACTACAGCACGGCACCCTGAAAGTGACCCCTTCAGGGCCACGTCTGACTGATCGAGACGCCTCGAGGCTGGCTTCGACCGTCGGGACCATCATGAGAAATCGAGGCAAGTCGGTGAAGCGGCTCGAGCTTGATCTCTCCGAGGTCTACACCATGTCCATAACGGCGCTTGGCATGTGCCTTGAATTCGAGCGTATGGCCAAATCGTCTCGTTCGGATCTCGTTCTCAACGATGTCAGTGAGCCGATTCGAGAGGTGCTTCGTCTGCTTCGATTGGACCGTCTTCTTGGCGGTGCACCCAGGCCAAGAGCATGGTCGCCCAGACGACGTCGAGTGGCCTGAGAGCGATTATCACGAAAGACATTCCCTGATGACTCCCCAGCGGCTACTATGAACAGTGCATGACGCCCCTCAGGCAAGGAGTCAGGAATGGGTCTTGAAGCAGCCATCCCAGTCGATGGATACCTCACAACTCAGATGAGCAAAGTGGTCAACTGGGCCAGGCGCTCCGCCCTGTGGCCCATGCCTTTCGCGACAGCTTGCTGCGGCATCGAACTCATGGCTACGGCCTCCAGTCGCTACGACCTGGCAAGATTCGGTGCGGAAGTCTTCCGATTCAGTCCTCGTCAGGCGGATCTCATGATCGTCGCCGGTCGTGTCAGCGTTAAAATGCTCCCGGTCCTGCAGCACATCTACAAGCAGATGTGCGAGCCCAAGTGGGTCATCTCCATGGGTGCCTGCGCGTCAACCGGTGGCGTCTTCGATACCTATGCAGTCGTTCAGGGAGTGGACCAGTTTCTTCCTGTCGATGTCTATGTTCCAGGTTGTCCGCCAAGGCCCGAGATGCTTCTGGAAGGCATCATGGCTATTCAGCGAATCATCGATGAGGACAATATCCCGACCGATGGAAATGGAAAACGCATTCCACTTTCACTGGCGTTGGATCCTACGCATCACACGACCCCTCAGCCGCTCGACGTGAGCATCGGGGCGACTTGATCCGAGTCGTAGGACTCCGGGTCAGTGTCGGAACGTACGAACACCCGTAATCAAACAGCTTGCCTCATTGGATCGACACGTCTCGAACGTGTCCTCGTCGCGTTTGGATCCCCCCGGATGAACCAGGCAGGTGACCCCCGCATTCAGAAGAACCTCGGGGCCGTCCGGGAAGGGAAAGAAAGCATCCGAGGCGGCGACGGCATCACCAGCGTCGGCGATGGCTTCGCCAGACTTCTCGACGGCAAGTCGACAGGCGGTCACACGGTCCACCTGGCCGGAGCCGACTCCCAGCAGGCGTCCGCCACCAGCAATGGCGATGGCATTGGACATCAGGTGCTTGGCGACTGTCCAGGCGATGACCGCGTTGATTCTTTGCTTGTCAGATACCGGGTCGCCCGTGGCCAGCTGCCAGCGGTCTGGTGAAGCCAGTTGTCGATCGCGGTCCTGAACCAGGAAGCCGCCACCGATGGAACGCACATCGACACCGCCCGAGGGGCGTTGGACGATGTCGCTGATGGCCAGCAGTCGCACATTTGGCCAGCGTGAGGAGAGCTGGGCGGTCGCCTCCTCGGTAAAGCCTGGAGCCAGAATCACCTCGAGAAATCGTGCCGTCCCCGTGATCGTGGAGGCAAGGGAGGCATCGACCGGGGAGGTCATCGCCAGAATGCCGCCATAGGCCGCCATTGGATCACCGGCATGGGCTGCTTCAAAGGCCTCGCTGGGATCCTCGGAGATGGCCGCTCCACAGGGATTGGTGTGCTTGATCACCACGGCTGCTGGTTGATCACAGGCCAGATGGAGATCACGACACGCTTCCATGGCGGCAACGGCATCATTGATGTTGTTGAAGCTCAGCGGCTTGCCGGCAAGCTGCATGGCGGATGCGATGCCGGCCTCCTGGCTGTTGGGATCCACGTAGAGCGAAGCCTTCTGATGAGGATTCTCACCGTAGCGAAGTACCTGTTCACGATTGGCAGCCAATTCGATCGTTTCCGGCAGACCATCCGAACATCGACTGCTCATCCACGAGCTGATGGCGGCATCGTATCGAGCCGTTCTCGAGAAGGCCGCTGCCGCGAGGGAGCGTCGGAGCTGCATGCTTGTTGCGCCACCCTGAGAATCAAGTTCGCTGATCACCATGTCGTATTGAGATGGTGATGTGACCACGCAGACCGATTCGTTGTTCTTGGCCGCGGATCGCATCATGGAAGGGCCTCCGATGTCGATCTGCTCGATGGCCTCGGAGTCCGCGATACCCTCCTTCTGGATGGTTCGCTCGAACGGGTACAGGTTGATGCAGACCAGATCGATGGGGATGATCTCATGCGTCCTCATGGCTTCGACATGATCAGGTACATCTCTTCGAGCCAGTAGTGCACCATGTATTCGCGGATGGAGTGTCTTCACTCTTCCGTCCATGATTTCAGGAAAGCCTGTGACATCGGCCACATCCGTGACCGGGACGTCGGCTTCCCTGAGTGCCTTGGCTGTTCCTCCAGTGGACAGGATCTCTATCCCATGCCGCACGATCGCCTTGGCGAATGGAATGAGATCGGATTTGTCACTGACGGAAAGCAAGGCACGTCGGACCGGAACGAGATCGGGCATCTCCGGAACTCCTGGATGAGGTGTGGCGAATCGAGTCTTGTTCAGTTCAACGGAATGAGGCAGTCGAGGTGTCCTCGATCATCGAGAACATAGAGGCGGCCGTTTTCCAGCATGTCGCTGACGATCATCTGGACATCATCGAGCTTCATGCTCGACTCGACGACACCGGTGGACTCGCTGACGATATCGAGGATTCGTTGATCCTCGTCCCAGACAAGCAGCCGTCCGTTTCGCTTCGTGATGACCTCGCCGCTGACGTTCTCTGCAACCCAGAGGCGTCTGCCGTCGTATCTGTTGACAGGCAATGCCTCGTAGCTGGCCAGTCCGATGCCCGGGATCTGCTGATAGACGGACTCTTCGATCACGACCGGGCTCAGTGCCAGTGGTGTTTCCGTCAGTGCACGCCAGAGAAGTCTTCCAGAATCGATGTCGAATGCCCGAAGATACTGATCCATGCAGGATACGTAGAGAACGGATCCGTTCGTGGCAGGTGCTGCGACTATCTTGTCGAGCAGGGTGTGCTTCCAGCGAAGTTTCACTTCCGGGGCAATCAAGGCGGCGACTTCACCGTCTCTTGCAATGCCGATGAGCACATCGCCGATCAGCAGCGGTTTGATATCGATGATCTTTCCGATGTTGAAAGCCTTGTACGAGTAGCCGATGTTGAACGCCTGCCAGACGAGATCGCCACCCTCGGAGCCATAGATGAAATTGTCCTGATAGAGGACAGGAGACGTGTTGGCCATCCACTGAAGTGACTGGATCGGTGATCTTCCCTCATCGCTGGTGAGTGAACCCGTTGCCGCGGAAACGGATGTGATCTCTCCCTGATGCGTTATGTAGACCCGATCATTGGTCTTCAGGTAGTTGATGCCGAGTATCTCGGCAGCCGGTGTTCCGGCGGAGATGGACCAGATTCTCGTTCCAGTCGAGGACGTGAGCCGCTGGAGATTCTTGTTGGAGGACAGGACGAAGATGGAATCGTGCTGTGGAGAGATGAGTATCGTGTTCTCGCCTGCGTCAGGTGTCTGCCAACCGAGTCGATAGCCAAGACTGCGGGCCGCCCTGGGGCCGATGGCGTATTCCTGCTCGAGCGCCTCGAGCACCTCGGCATCCTTCTGGGCGGAGGTCACCTCGGTTTGTCGGCTCGGTCCGGACTTCTGCTCAGTGGTCTTGCAGCCACTGGCGAGCACCATCAGCAGCATGGCAATGGAAATCACGGCAACGAATCGAAACAGCGGGGCGAGCATGGGCATCTCCAGGCGGTTCAGGGGGGTCTTCTGAAGGTCTGTTCCAGAGGACATGGGATTCAGCCGTGCAGTATAGAAGCCCTTCGAGCCGCGTGGTGATCTGGCCCGATCATGCCCGTGGCACGTGGCGAGGCTACAGTGGTGACATGTTTACAGGACTTGTTCAGGCAGTTGGGCATGTGAAGGCTTGCAGAATGAACTCTGGCGGGGGTGCTCGCCTGGATCTGGTCTCGCCTGCATGGGTCAATCGGCCCTCTGCGGGCGATTCGATCGCCGTTGATGGTTGTTGCCTGACGGTTGTCGAGTCCTCATGTGTGAATGAAGACCAGTATCTGCTGTCCTTCGATGTGGTCCAGCAGACGCTTGACAAGACGGTTCTAGGTGGATTCGTCTCCGGCAGAATGGTCAATCTGGAGACATCCGCGACCCCTGAGACGCTTCTGGGTGGGCATCTCGTCCAGGGGCATGTGGACTCCGTTGCCCAGGTGCTCCAGATTGATGAGCAGCCCGGGAACGTACGAATGCATTTTCGTATCGAAGAAACACTTGCCGAGCTCCTCGTTCCCCAGGGATCGATCACGATCGATGGTGTTTCCCTGACGATTGCCGATGTCTCCGATGGTCAGTTTCAGGTGGCGTTGATCCCAACGACTCTTGAGTGGACCAATCTGAGCGAGCGTTGTATCGGAGATCGGGTCAACATCGAGTCCGACATTCTGCTGAGATCCATCCGGCAGCTCATGGTTGCCCGCGGGATTCTGCCTGCCATCGATCAATAGCCACCTGTCTTCTCAGTTCCTCCAGTTCCCTCATGTCGAGACCGGTCGACTGGCCTGCGGAGAGCCCGAGCGTCTCGATCGTGCCAGCGGGCACTTCGATGGCGAGTCGAGCGGGGAAGATGCTGCTGTAGCCATTCATTCGATCAAAATAGGTCCGTTCGGATTCGCCTTCACCTCTGGGCTTCTCCACTTTCATCGCATGGGTTGCGGTGATCCTGCCGGTGCCGTCGACATAAAGCAGGTCCATATCCGTCAAGCAATAGGCCATCCAGAAGGAATGCACTCGGCTATCCGGGAAGATGAAGATCATCCCCGTGCCGGGATCGATCGAGGTTCGATGCATCAGTCCCTTCTGAATCTCCCGATCGGTGACCGCCAGCTCCATCGTCCACATCTCGCCGCCCAGAGAGATGGTGACCTCTTCAGGTGGATTGGAAGGGCTGCATCCTCCAGCCAGAATGACAATCAGCAGAAGCAGGCGTTTCATATGGTGAGCCATGCCTCGTCCTCCTTTGAGAAGACCACATCATCGGATGGCAGCTTATCGGCATCGAATAGGGTCAGGAACTCCTCAGAGGAAATGGCTTCCCTCTCGGGTATCAGGCCGCACCACCAGCCGATCAGTCCCAGGATTCTCTGTGGTGGCACGCCCTCGTCGCGATAATGATCCAGTCTGGTATCGCCATGTCGTTTGGCCAGCCGTCTGCCATCGACCCCTCTGACGAGCGGAAGATGCCACCATCGAGGTGGCTTCTGCTGGAAGGCGTTGTAGAGAAGTTGCTGCCTGGCGGCGCTGGGAAGAAGATCGTTGCCACGAACGACATCGGTGACTCCCTGTCGAATGTCATCGGTGACGACAGCCAGTTGATAGGCCGGTTCGTTTCGGATGGTCCACACGACGAAATCGCCGCACTCGGTGGCTGGCTCGAATTCATGAGCGCCGCAAACTCCATCTTGGACCGTCTCACGATGATCCGAGGTCGTGATGAATCTCCAGTGGGAACCCTCCTCCCATTGAAAAGGACCTCGATTGCCGGCCATCGCGGGCCTGAGCTCCTCTGGAAAAACAAGTTCTCCATCGCCTTCATTCGGGGCGGATGCCTGCGAGCCGATCTCTCGACGCGTGAGGTGGCATTGGTAGACGCTTCCCGAACCTGCAAGCGTCTCTATTCGTTTCATATAGGGCGTGTGGTCATGGCTTTGGACAAGTGGCTCCAGGTCCCAGTCCAGGCCGAGCCACCTCAGGGTGTCCATCGCTGCCTTGCCCGCACCGGGTCGAATGCGAGGGCCATCGAAATCCTCGATTCTCATGACCAGCTGCCAGTTTCTTGTTCTGGCGATTGCCCAGTTCCATACAAATGTCCGTGCATTTCCCAGATGGAGGGCGCCGGTCGGTGAAGGGGCCAGTCTTGAACAGGGAACTGTCATGTCATCATGCTACGTTGTTGTGAGAACTTCTTCCGACTGCTTGCATTGACAGGAGCAGTTGAATGGGTGACTGTATGGGCAGGAGAATGAATGCACTATGGATCGACTAGAGCCAGATCAGATCGAAGCCGGATTATCCCTGCTTTCCGAGTGGACTGTCAGTGGTGAGAACCTGCAGCGGACAATCAGCTTCGCTGACTTTCGCCAGGCCATTGCATTCGTCAACAAGCTGGCCGATGCCGCAGAGGCAGCCTCGCATCATCCCGACATCATGATTCGATACGGCAAGGTGACTCTTACGCTGACAACGCATGATGCCGGTGGCCTGACGCAGAAAGACTTTGAAATGGCTGCCGTGATCGATTCGCTCTAGACGTCAATCGCCGATGAGAATCTGACGAACGAGATCCGCTCTGACGCCTCTTGCCTGTTCGGGCGAGATGGTGCAGTTGACATGTTGCCTGAGGTGGCCGGGCTGAACCAGCAGCATCAGATTGTCGATGGTGTTCATCGTGATGTTGGCGTCCGTTTCCCTGAGCATGTCGAGACAGACCCCGAGCCTGAGGCTGCTGAGCAGTTTCTTGGCCTCTTCGAGTTTCAGCATTCTGGCGGTACCCAGCATTCCAAACGCTCTGAATACCCGGTCCTCCAGTTCTCGTCGGTGCTTGTCGAAGAGCACCTGTCGGGCGGCGCGTTCATACCGGACGAGCGTCGGGATGATGGTGCCCTCGAACTCGTCGAGAATGGCCTCTTCGCTTCTACCCAGTGTCACTTGATTGCTGACTTGATAGAAGTTGCCTGTCGACTCGGATCCCTCCCCGTAGAAACCCCTGACGGCCAGGTGCAAATCCTTGGCGGCCTGTCTCACCCGATCGATGTCGTTGGTCAATCTCAATGCGGGCAGGTGCAGCATGGCCGAGAGCCTGATGCCGGTTCCGACATTGGTTGGACACGCGCTCAGATGACCCCATCGTTCTCGATAGGCGTATTCGAGATGGTTGCCAAGTGATTCGTCCATCGATCGGCAGGCTTCATTGGCATCACTCAGTTGAAGTCCGGATCTGAGGACCTGCATCCTGACATGATCCTCCTCGTTGATCATGACGCTTGACTGCTCGTTCTCCGCCACGGCGACGCCACGACGGATATTGTTGTCGGCATGCTGCCTCGAGATCAGATGTCTCTCGACCAGAAGCTGGCGTTCGTGACTCGAGGACTGTTCGAGGTCGACCCAGATCATCCGGTCGTTCGATGGGATGTGCATCAGCAGATGTCGAGTGGTCTTGACGACGTGCTCGCACTGGTCCTCGCTCGCCTTGTTGACGAAGGGGAGTCCATGGAGATTTCGGGCGATCCGCACACGAGAGCTGAGCACGACATCGAGATCCGGTGCGCTCGAGGCGTCGTCGTCCCTGTGCTCCTCGCCGCGTGGTTCCCTTTGTCCGCTCACGTGGTCTCGCTCTCCAGTGACTCGTCTTGGGATTCGTCGGAGAGCTGGTTGATCTGGTCCCGTATCTCCGCGGCCCGTTCGTATTGTTCGTTGCTCAGTGCGTTGGCGAGGGAATCCATGAGCCGGCGTTCTCGCTGCATTCGTTCCGAGGGCCGATCGACACTGGCGTTTTCCCGCCCGACATGATGGGTCGCTCCGGCCTGGGCACGCTCGATCAGCCTGCCCAGTGGTTCCTCGAAGGTGTCATAGCAGTCCGGGCAGCCTATGAGGCTGTGCTGTCTTATCTGGGCGAAGCTGGTACCGCATTGGGGGCACCTGGGTGCCATGACGGTGGGCTTGCCTCCGGCGGAGAATTTCGAGATCAGCTTGTTCG
The DNA here is from genome assembly GCA_002364555.1 of Phycisphaerales bacterium UBA3158. GTDB lineage: Bacteria > Planctomycetota > Phycisphaerae > Phycisphaerales > SM1A02 > UBA1668. Next base: position 48,987 of record DEYM01000063.1, read on the forward strand.
TCGAGGAGGATATCCCCGGCATGGCGACACCGGCTTCACTGGCATGATCGACGCACAGATGCACTTCTCTCTTGACGCCGTGGACGATCGTGACTTCGTGCACGACTGCTGGCTTGTCACACATGTCACATTTCATGAAGTCATCCTCAGCTTCATTCTACCATGCCTAATCCCATGTCCAGAGCTCTATTCCGATGGAATTCATCATGAAGATCCGGCAGTTGCCTGAAGGGATTCCATGGCGAGCCTGATCGTGCTCACCTGATGGATGAGATCGGGGACACTGGACAGTTCAACTACGGTTGCGGCATCGCTGGATGCATTCGACGGGTCCGGATGGCATTCGAGGAAGAGAGCGTGCACACCGGCCGCCGTCGCGGCTCTGGCCAGGAGATTGGCTCGATCGGGACGGCCGCCCGACTTGCCGGAGCCGGCTCCTGGAAGCTGGGTGGAATGGGTGATATCGAAGCACACCGGGTGATCGAGTTCCATCATGTCGCCAAGCCCGATGAAATCATTCACAAGTCGGTGGTACCCGAAGAAGGTCCCACGTTCGGTGAGCATGAGTTGCTTGCATCCCGCGGATTCGAGTTTTCCAACGACATGCGTCATGTCGGAAGGGGCCAGGAACTGTCCCTTCTTGACATTCACCGCACGTCCCGTCTCGGCGCAGGCTTTCAGCAGGTCCGTCTGTCGGCAGAGGAAGGCCGGAATCTGAAGAAGATCAACGATCCCGGCTGCCGGGGCGGCTTGCGAGGATTCATGGATATCCGAGCAGATGGGTAGGCCGGTGGCCTCCTTGATCCCAGCAAGCATCTCAAGCCCTTTCGTCAGGCCGGGTCCGCGTTCGGATGTCAGACTGGTTCGATTGGCTTTATCGAAGCTTGCCTTGAATATCAGTGGCAGGCCCGCCTGTTCGCAGGATCGATGAAGTTCCTTGGCAATGTCCATGTCGGTGCTGCCACCTTCAAGAACGCATGGACCTGCAATAATTGCCAGGGGATTGCCCGGCCCGATTGTGATGTCGCCTATCTGGCATGTGTTGACCATGACGACAGCCTATCCGGGTACGGCCTGAAGTGAAAAGCGCCTTTATCGGCCTTTGGAGCAGTTCAGGCGAACCAATTGGGCCGTTCAGGACTATCTATCCAAGAGGAATGATCGTCTCAGCCGAACATTCCGCTTGACTCCATGCCACTCCGGGCCGATCTATAAGGACGTACCGATCATTCCGGAGTGATCAATCCGGCGGTACAGGAGGCCCAGACATGTCACAGATGCCACGAGAACCAGAAGCTTTTTCAGAGCAGGTACTTCGAATTCTGAAGAGATTGTGCCCTGATAGCGATGCATCGCTGTCTGGCCCGATGGACCTCATCTACAACGGTCGTCAGCTGGCTCTGAATAACCTGTACCGCATGGTGTGCTGCGATGTCGAGCGTGGTGTCGAGATCGTGGACGAGTTTCTCGACCGAATGGCCGAGGGGGATTCCATCGAATCAACTCTCATGCCTCTTGAGCTCGCCCGGACGAGGGTGATGCCACGAATTCAGCCTGAATCCATCTTCAAGCGGCTTGATCGTCAGCAGGTGGCCCACATGCCCTTCGTGAACGGGACGGTCATCGTCTTCGTTCTGGACATGCCACGATTGACCGTCAGTATCACCACCGAGCAGATGCTCCGGTGGGGCGTGACCGTCGATGATCTTGACGATTGGTCGCGTGAGAATCTACAGGTGTACACACCTGATCTGAAGGTCCAGTTCATCGAAGGTGATGATGGTGGTCGAGCCGCGGTCTTTTCCGTGCAGGATGGCTACGACGCGGCCAGGCTGCTCCTGGGGTCGCTCCATCAACGACTGGCTCCCGAGCTGCACGGGGACTTCTTCGTCGCCACGCCGGCTCGCGATCTGTTCGTGGCGCTCTCGATTGCGCCCGACACGTTCGTCGAACGACTTCGCAAACGGGCCAATCGCGATTTCCGAAGACTTCCATATCCAATCACGGATGACTTCTTCGTGGTCACCAGAGACGGCGTCGCTGGTACCTGCGCAGCCTGATGGGGCTCATTATCCCGCCGGCCTTCGCTCCCCGGGGTATCATCCCTCCCCATGCTTCTACTGATCGACAACTATGACTCCTTCACATGGAATCTGGTCCATGGAATGGGTGTCGTGGATCCTGATCTCACCATGGAAGTCAGGCGAAACGATCAGATAGGTCTCGAAGAGGCGGAGGCGATGAACCCGACTCATCTCGTCATCTCGCCAGGGCCCTGCACGCCCGAAGAGACAGGTGTCTGCCGTGATCTCATCAGGCACTTCACCGGTCGCATCCCCATTCTGGGTGTCTGTCTTGGTCATCAATCCATCGCCGACGTCCATGGAATGGAAGTCGTTCAGCATGATCATCCGATGCATGGCAAGACCTCGTTGATCCACCATGACGGTCGAGGTCTCTACGAGGGTCTGCCCAATCCATTCCAGGCGACCAGGTACCACTCGCTGGTGGTTCGACGTGACAGTCTCCAACCAGATATGGAAGTCAGTTCCTGGACGGAGGAGGGTGACATCATGGGGCTTCGTTGGCGAGCTGGAATGCCCTCTGGAGACAAGGCCCCGTTGGTCGGTGTGCAGTTCCATCCCGAGAGCTTCCTGACGACCAGAGGCTCCACACTGCTGGGGAATTTTCTCCAGTTCGGCAATCAGGCGATCACTGGATGATGAGGGAGTAGCCTCCTCTTGGAACGATTTGCTCAAGAGCAATTTGTTCAAGCGAATTCAGTTCAGCTCGCTTCATTCAGGTGATTCAGGCCGGTTTCGCAAGAATCGGAAGACTGTTTGTCTGACTA
>DEYM01000175.1 GCA_002364555.1 Phycisphaerales bacterium UBA3158
TCGATCACCGATCCATCCTCCAGATGGTCGACGTCGAGAATGACATAGCTCAGATCGCCGGTGCTCTGTAGATATTCGGCATGGATGTTCACGTGGCCCTCGGCAAGAATGCCGTGCATCTTGCTGAGTACGCCCGGGACATTCCGGTGGAAGTGCAGGATTCGATCCTGGCCATCGCGTCGGTGCGGAAGTTCGACTTCTGGAATGTTGACCGAGGATGTCGTCGTCCCACGCAGTTGATGGGCCACGACCTTCATGGAAACCTCTCGGGCGATCGCGATCTGCGCTTCCTCGGTGCTGCCCCCGATGTGCGGCGTCATGACCACTCCTGGCAGTCCGGACAGTGAACATGAGAAGTCGTCCTGTCGAGACCGTGGCTCGCTTGGATAGACGTCCAGGGCCGCGCCCATGACATGCTTCGCCTTGAGGGCTTCGGCCAACGCCTCGATGTCGACGACTGATCCACGCGAATTGTTGATCAGCATGCTGCCGGGTTTCATCCTCTTCAAGGCGCGGGCGTCGATCATGTTCTTCGTTTCGGCCGTTTCCGGGACATGAAGTGTGACGACATCCGATCGATCAAGCAGTTCATCGAGCGAGCCCACGGCCATGGCATTGCCCATCGCCATCTTCGGGATGATGTCGTAGTAGATGACCCGCATCCCAAGGGCCTCGGCCAGCACGGAGACCTGGGAACCGATGTGTCCATAGCCCACGATGCCGATCACCCGGCCACGAACCTCGTGACTGTTGGTCGCCGACTTGTCCCATCGGCCCTGATGCATCGCGGAGTTCTTGTCGAAGAGTCCGCGGTGGAGACCGATGATCTCGGCGATGGTCATCTCGGCGACGCTTCGCGTGTTGCAGAAAGGGGAGTTGAAGACCGCCGTGCCGCGTTGAGCCGCGGCATCGAGATCGACCTGATTGGTTCCGATGCAGAAGCAGGCGATCGTCTCCAGATTGGGCACGCTGTTGATGACCTTCTCGGTCATCTGGGATCGTGATCGAATACCGATCATGGTCGAATCGCCGATGGCCTCGATCAGTTCGGCCTCATCCAGTGTTCCGCCGGTCCGCCGGACCTCCAGGCCTGCCTGCCTGAAGGCTGGTTCGGCTTCCTCGTGGATGTTCTCAAGAAGAAGAATGTCACGTTTGGGTGTCGACAAGTGAGCTACTTTCCAGTGTTGCCAAGTTGGAGGCTGTCCAACGCTTCCTTGGTATCGGCTACGAGCGCCGAAACATTGAGGCCTTCGCCAACCGCCCGTTTCATCCAGAGATCGGGCGTGAGACACCCGATGGAGCAGATTCGTCTGGTTTCCGCCGCAAGGTCGCGATTTCGGAGGCAGCTCCTGATCTGATGACTCTGGACGTGGCCGATGACGTAGTCCGCCAGATACAGCGGGTGGGCGATCATGTGCTGATAGGCCGCCAGAACATGACTACTGTCCTCGCCGTAGAAACGTTCGTAATGATCCGACCAGAGTTCACCCGCGATCCCCAGAACCGCATCTCGCAATGCCTCGGGATCGGCTTCCGGATGGTCATAGAGCCAGTTCCAGACCCGTATGTCGACCAGGGCCGGGCCCGCGATCTGACAGGAGGCCTGCATGCATTGGATGCTGTCCACGTGGAATGGATCCGGTGAATCGGCATCCGGTTTCTGACCCAATGCCTGATGGGCCAGCGACTGGTACAGGAAGGCGAAGGCTTCCGTGCAGGCCGTGTTGGGAACGCCTCTCAGGGCTGGTCGTGGAACATAATGGGTGGAGATCACCTGTTCGAGGTTGTGGCCGAGTTCATGCATGGCGGTATCGAAGCCCGCCCAGCCGAGTTCATGCTCAAGACTGCTGGTTCTGAGCCAGGCGCTGTACTCGGGCATGCCGGGTCTCATCGCATGGCCCGATCCCCTGGCGATCTCGACGCGAACATTTGTTCCGAGGAAGTCGGCATCCTCATCGGGGAATCCGAGTGATCTCAACAGTTGTGGAAGACCGGCTTCGAAGGCCCGATGATCGGCATAGCGCGACTTCACCAGCGCGTTCATCTCTTCAGGAGGTCTCGAGTCGAACATGTCCTCCATGTAGATGTCGTGTGGTTCAAGAGGACGTCCGAGCTGATGTTCCATGAGCGCCGCCATGGGCTCCCGTACCGATGCGGAGAGAAGATCCTCGAGAAGCTGTTCGACTTCCGGCTGGGGTATCTCCCTGAAGCGTTCGAACTTCCTTGCCAGAGCGGTTGGGAACTCGGGGCAGACCTTGTCGATCTCCTGGGCAACATGGAACTGTTCGAGCCAGCGTTCATATCGTTCGTTGCCGACGAGTTCGCCCGGATCGGATCCGTCGATCGTGTTGGTCGAGGGGTCCCAGTCGCCATCGGCCGAGCCGTCCATGATGCTCCGAGGAATGGTCCCATCGATCTGACGTCCCATCACGTGAAGAAGCGCACGCTGTCCGGGCAATCCGCCCACCTCTCCATACAGGGATTTCATGGCCTCGCGTATGAGCCAGTGGGCAAGCAGTTTTCGATCGGACTCGAACCATTTCTTGCCGTCCGCATCGACAAGGTTGCCGACAGGTACATGGAATTCAGCGACCCACTTGTTGGCGCGATAGCCGACATCACGAGCACGGTCCGCCACCTCCTTGGGGATTCTCGGGCCGAATCCCTTGGCGACCCGGACCTGGGCCCAGCGATTCGCATCCCAATCGGGCCCATGTTCCAGCATGGTTGCCAGATCAGGACGATCGAAATTGAGCAGTGCCATGAAGGCTATTCGTTGGGCGAAAAACTGTTCCGAGAGATCCGGGGCTGGATCGAAGGTGGCCAGCGTGTCATCTGTTCCGGGCATGTCGTCGCCTCTGAGATCACTCCATCTGCGAAGTGTCCGGCGAATCTCCGAGAGATGCCCCGAGGTCGTGCACAGTGCGATCTCGAGACGATCGAGCAATCTTGAACGATCGCTTTCCTCTGGAATGAAATGGTCCGAGCAGAATGCGACAAAGGCATCCTCATCGCCATCTTCTGCCGTCCAGTACGAAGCGGCTCGTGAGACGCCGGCCTCGGCGTGCGTTCGGACGGCTTCGCCATGACGTTCGATGATGGCGTCGACGGCGTTTGCGAGTTGTGAATCAGTGGTTGTGGTCATGTCTTTATATCCCGTTCTTCTGCAAGTTCAGGAGGACATGATACGGCTGGATGGGAGGATCAGGGCATGCCCGTCTCATCGCCTTCCAGAGGGGGCATCTCGATGCCGAGCAATCGAGCCAGCCAATGATCGACCAGCGACAGCAGCCCCTGGGCGGGGATGCTCAGGGCAATGGTGGCCAGCCCCAGAAACACCAGAAGCAGGGAGGCTGGTGGGAAGATGAACATCAACGGAAAGGCCAGCGCACCTTGGGCTATCAGGAGCCCCAGGGTGAGGAAGCCGAAGTTGACCCGCATGGCATGGATGATCTTCCAGATACGCATGCTCGAATTGTAGGTCCCTTCCCTCATCCAGCGGACGTGATAGCATCAGTTTGAAAGGTGATCGAGACCATGCATGCCATCCAGAACAGATCGATTCTTCCAGCTTTCCTCCTTTTTGCCGTCCTTTTCGGGGTTGGTTGTGCCTCCAAGGCTCAGCAGGCCAGAAAAGAAAAGGTTCGAGAGGCCGAAATGCCCGCTTATGTCGATCAGTCCAGCAACGGTGAGATCGTGACCTTGCTGCCCAACCAGATACTCATCATCCAGTTGGTGTGCAACCTGCAGGAGGGTCGAAGATGGTCGCTGGTGGATGGCATCGACGAGCTTGTCCTGATGCCCGATGGCCAGCGGACGATCCAGCGTGTGGATGGTCAGGAACGTCCGGTCGGTCCGCCCATCGAGGAGGTTCGCTTCGTTGCGGTGGACAGTGGGGAGGTGATCGTGGATCTTTCCTATGGACCCATCGGCGGTGGTTTCGCCGAGTCGGTCAATCGATTCTTTTTGAAGGTGGTCGTTGATCCGTTCAGAAAATGAACGATCAGTCCATGAGGACCCAGTCACGCTTCCAGGCCATGTCGGCCCATCGACGCATGTCGCCGATCTTCGAGGGATTCTCGAGCGCGGTGCTTCCGTCCGCCATGGCCGTGACCGCCTTGCCGTCATGACGAGCGGAGACGTATCCGTGGTCGGCGGGATCCTCGGTCATGGTGTCCAGGACGCCGCCGCCTGATGCCGAGGCCCAGCGATAGCCATTCGATGGATGGTAGGGGCTCTCGATCCTGTGAAAACCCTCGACAGTCTCCGAAGCCATGCTTGAGTTGTCGGTGCTGCCGAATCGCGAGGAGCCGAAGACGATCAGCTTCGAGGTATTCCTGATGTCGGAGAGCCGACGAATCCATGGGCATCTATCGAGGTTGCCGTATTCGTAGATTGCGTAGAGCGCGTTGGTCAGCGCTTCTCCCTGCCCACCAATCCATTCTCCGTTGAGCCCGAACGCCGGGTGCAGTGTGGCGACGTATTGGTGATCGGGCACATCGATGTTCTCACGGCGGAATTCTTCAAGTGCCGAAGGATAGAGTGTCCGCTTGGCGTCATCGAGATAGGGGGTCAGACGCCAGAACCAGCGTTCCTGCGTCGGTCCTGGTGCGATCAGATCGCCATTGAAGTCGAAAAGCGCCTCTGTGCTTGGCTCGGATTCGGGGTAATAGCCCCGGAGCACTTCGCCATCCCGGGCAACGGCGTAGTCGCGCCAGGCACTGACAGCTGCGCGTGCACAGGACATTTCCTCCACGGCACGGCTCTTGGCTTCAATTCGGCCCATGACCGGCACGGCAATCGAAAGGAGGAGTCCGATGATCACAATGACAACCATCAGCTCTATGAGGCTGAATGCGCTCCTGGCAGGATGGCATCTAGGGTTGGGCAATCGCTTCTCCGAATGACGAATACTTGACCGAGAATGCTATTCCGAAAGCGATTGAAACTCAATCGCAATAAGGTTTGATTGTGGTTTAAAATCCAAACTGATCCCTCGCAACCCATTCAGGCTAGGGGTAGAGTTTATTTCTGGAGTTCAGCCATGCTTTTATCCATCGCAATGACAAGCCTGTCTCTTCTGGCTACTGGCGGCGGGGAAACCTATTCGAGTTTCTATGCCCAGCCTGATTACGATCGTTGGAACTATTCCTTTAATGGAACAGCCGGATCGAGAATCGTGGGGCCGACGTTTTCCGCCTACGGTTCCGGACTGAACTTCGATGACCGGGATGGACAGGTTCTTCTTGGTTGGGTGACGATCGACATTCCATCGGATCTACCTGCCTCTGCCTACAGATTGAAATCCCTCTCCGTCGAAATCACCACCACCAGCGATGACATGATCTTCGATCCGACTCTCGATGATCGGGCCACTCATGAGATGGATGGTCCCGCCGATCCGGATCCAGGCAGGGCGGTCTGTCTTTCAGGAGTAGGTTTCAGAAATGGATTCGATCCAGAAACCTTCGGTGAATCAGGACCCCAGCCATTCGGTGCCGTTCGAGGTGAACGCAACGCCTACGCGCTCAGCTACCTGGAGGATGGGACCGCGGTCGATATCTCCAACAATCTCACAGATGGATTCGATCCTGTTTTCTTCGCGGTTGCGACAACTGATGACGCGTTGCCTGGCGAGCTCCTTCCGGAACTTGGAACCATTCGATTCGAGATTGATCTGAACGATCCGCAGATCAACTGTTATCTCAAGGAATCACTGTCATTCGGCACTCTGGACCTGATGGTCACGTCGCTGCATCCGGCTTCTCAGCCGGGCTCCGGTGGCAAGGGCAACTATCCCAACTGGATCATGAAGGACCACCCACTGGTGGAGCTCGGTGCAGCATCTGCGGCGACCTTGCATGTAGAGGTCGAGGTCATCGAGCCTTCGGGTGTCTCGGGAGATGCCAACGGTGATGGGCTGGTGACGGTGGATGATCTGCTTGAAGTGCTGGGAGCGTTTGGATCCTGCCCATGTTGTCCGACGGACTTCGATCAGGATGGCAGCGTGAGTGTCGATGATGTCCTTGAGGTCATCAGTGGCTGGACTGGCTGAACAAGCCGAGGCCGGTATTCCTTGCCTCCAGATGCCTCTCCAGAGAGGCCATTGAGGCCCCTAAGAACCCTGTTTAAAACACCTTAATTGCGAATCTTTCGCAATTTGGTCCTATTCGTATTGAAACTGATTCTCATCTGACTATTATTCATTCCTCAATGACATTGAGACGCAATCTCGTTTGAGTTGTGCATATTTTCACAGGTGACTCTCTGCCCAGAGAGTAATGAGAATCATGAAGAATATCATTCAAGCCTTTGCCATAACGCTGGTTACATCCGTCGTTTCAGTAGCTGAGACATTCACCTACTGCTATTCGATACCGGATATTGACCGTTGGATGTATCCATACAACGGCACACCTGGAACCAGAATCGCTGGTCCAACCTTCACGGGCTATGGGTCCGGCGTAGATGATCGCTATGGGCAATCACTCTTTGGCTGGGTGACGATCGATATTCCAACGGATCTGCCAGCCCATGCCTACCACATCGTCTCGATGTCGGTGGAGGCGTCCATCGCCAATACGAATGTGGTGCTTGATGAGACGGCCGATGAACGATCGACTCATGAGCCTGATGCGTCCGATCCGGATGCGGGCAGACCCTGTCATCTTTCAGGGGTCGGTTTCCGCGGCGACTTCGATGCCAATACGTTCGCGGATGATGGTCCGTTCCCGTTCGGAGCCGGCGTTGGACAGCGCAACGCCTACGCCATGGGATTCGATGCCAATGGTCAACCGGTCGACATCTCCAACAGTCTCACCGAACAGTTCGATCCGAAGCTCTTCGCCATCGGAACAAGCGACGATGTTGAGCCGGGCGAATTCATGCCTGAGCTTGGACGTTTCAGATTCGACATCGATGTGAATGATGAATACATTTCTTGTTATCTCCGGGAATCACTGTCCTTTGGAACACTGGACATGATGATCTCGTCCTTCCATTCGGGCAGTCAGGATGGAAGCGGGTCCTATCCTCAATGGATCCTGGCCGAGCATCCGCTCGTCGATCTCATCGACGGAACAGCCGCTGAACTCTGCATCGAGGTCCAGGTCAACTACTCGGGGGTCTCCGGAGACACCGATGGCGATGGCCTGGTCAACGTCGAGGATCTACTCACGGTGTTGGATGAGTTCGGTGAGTGCGGCACGTGCAGCTGCGCCTCGGACTTCAATGCGGATTT
>DEYM01000065.1 GCA_002364555.1 Phycisphaerales bacterium UBA3158
ATGCGTTGCTTGGCAGCAACCAGCTGCTCGGTGAGCATCAGCTGGACATTTGTCGCCATATGGCTTGGTTTGGCCAGCAGACGTGCGGTCAGGATTTGAACTTTTTCTCTCAATTGATCCGTTTCGGCCCCATTCGGTAGTGACTCGAGCATGATCCTGGCCGCTCCTGGATTGTTGGCCTCGATCATGCGATTCACCATCAATATCGTGCAGCGATTGTGCAGTTCGGATATCTCTTCCATCTCGGGAAGACTGACCCGCAACGCTTCAAGCATGGCTCGGCATATTTGTCCGAGATCCTCGATGCGATCAGGTGACTCACCTTGCTGGACCATCTGATCAAGCCTGGTCACATGATCCCGTACACGGTCGAGCATTCCAAGTGATTGATGTCGTTCTATGTATTCCCGAAGAACCTGGAGTATCTCGTTGGCGGATCGATATCTCAGTGACGGTTCAGGATCGAGCATCCGTTGGCAGATCTTGATCAGTTCCGTCGGGACCCAGCTGGGAAAGTCGATGTTCAAGCCTTTGTTGATGTTGACGAAGACTTCCTTGATCGAGTCACCCTTGTGGGGAGGTTCTCCGGTGAGGATCTCGCAGAGTGTGCTTCCGAGAAGGTACAGATCCGTCTTTCTGGTCAGATAGGCATCGCGTTGAATCATCTCCGGTGCCGAATAGGCGGGCGTTCCAGTGAAGCCCTTGGGAATCATCTGGCCTGAACTGTCAAGTTCCTCGGCAAGGCCCCAGTCGACCAGATAGACCTCGCCATATCGACCGACCATGACATTGCCGGGCTTGATATCCCTGTGGATGACTCCCTGCTCATGAGCGTAGGCGATGGCTTCACCTATGCGAATCAGGATTTCCAGGTGTCCCAGAAGGGTGGCTTCCGATCCGCGATCGAGTTCCTTGCCGTCTCTGGTGAGTAGATCCGTCCAGCATTCTCCACTGACCAGCTGCATGACCAGAACGGGATTGCCGTCCTCGTTTTTCCCGATCAGGTGGACAGGTGGAATAACCGGATGGACTAGTCGGGCCTGAACCTTGGCCTCGGCGATCAGCTGGAAACGTGAGCTGCTGCTGTTCCGATCGCCACGAAGCTGCTTGATGGCGACCGAGCGTCCAAGGCTGACTTGTTCAGCGGCACTGACGATTCCCACGCCACCTTTGCCGATCTCATGGAGTATGAGAAAGTCGGAAGTGGCTCCCAGGTTGTCCGTGGCATGATCAATTGCGATCGAACGCAGATGATGACTCGTCTGCTTGTTGTCCTCCGAGATCCTGTCGAGCATCTCCGTGACTTCAGGAGACTCGAAGCGAAGGGTCTGGGTGGGATTGGTGTCGTGTTGGGGCACATCCTGTGTGCTGGCCAGACGTAGATGCGGAGCTTCACTGGGATCCCATGGTCTGTAGGTTTCTGAAGCGGGTTTCTGGTGCATCAAGCGTTCCTGGTCACCGGTGCATGATCGTTGAGCCATTGCCCGCTGCTTGTCACGGATGCATAGATGGGGAATATGTTTGAGCAGTACATATCCTGTTCCGCTGGCGTCCTTGAGATGGTGCAGTCGTCGAGCACGATGATGTCGTAGCCCAGTTCATATCCGGATCGGGCAGTGGAGTCGATGCAGACCGCCGTCGAGGCGCCGGCGAGCAGCAAGTGGCGGATACTGCGTGAAGTCAGGAATTCGTTGAGAGTCGTATCGACGAACGTGTTGAATCCGGTTCGTCCCGGAAGCGTTGTGATTTGATCGGAAAACTGTTCGAACTCGCTGATCGTTTGCCCGCCGTTCGAACCTTCCACGAACAATCCATTCTGCTTGATCGCGGCCAGGATGCCGACCTCCTGAGTGATCTCGGGATGACCTTCTCGAAAGAGAATCGGAAGATTGATGATGGACGCATCGGTGCCCTGCAGTGCATGGATCATCGCCAGGGTGTTGTCCTTGACCTCGTCGATGCGTTCGGGTTGCTCGATAGAACCTCGCAATATGCTTTCGGTGCCGAAGTGATCGTTCTGCATCCCGATAAGGAGCAGGGCGGTGTTCTTGAGCTGACTCATGGTTTGAGATCCTCTGTAAGTGCAATTTTTATGATAACGAGCCCCCGACTCGGAGTGGGGCGGCATCTTCTCAGATTGCGGTTCTGAATACACACGATGGATCACATGAGCCGGTTCGACTCCGGGATCGGGCTTCAGAGGTGCATCCAATTTGATTTGAGGGCCCTGTACGAGATCACGTGTGATTCCATGTCGATTCGCGTACATCGAGAGAGTTCCCGTTCCGGGGGTCGATGAGCGCGACGTGGACCATTTGTGTTCGAAATCGAATGCCATGAAGAACAGTCCTCGACATGCCTGGGCGAGGTAGGTGGTGGATGGTGAACGACTTCGGGGTCGGTACCACATTGAGTATTTGATTTGAATCGCGAGGATCAAGGCATCTCCATTGTTTTTTTGCACTCATGTCGAATCGAGATCGTCCTGTGCGGTCCAGTTCGAATTGGCCCGGTGGTCCCGATCGATATGATGATCGTCATGTTCACCTTGATCATGATGCTGTGCTTCCTGCAGCCGGATGTCCTCGCGGCGGATAGCCGATCGCCGGATGCGCTGGCGAC
>DEYM01000121.1:0-14050 GCA_002364555.1 Phycisphaerales bacterium UBA3158
GGCGACACCGAGCATTCCCTTCATCTGATCCAGACTGAACACGTCGTCTGGTCTGACCGTCCCGACAACGGCGCGATTGCCCTCCACACGAAGCGGCATGCACTTGTTGATCTCGCAGAATTCACAACCGATTCTGTCCATCAGTTCACGATCGACGAGTGACGGCTTCATCTGTTCGAAGGGAATCCCCGAATCATTCGCGACAATCTGCTGTATTCGATCCTCGCAGATGCCCATCTCCATGAGGATGTCCGGCAGATCCCGACCGGGAGACTGCGATTTCACCCGCTTGGCCGTCTCCAGCACATCCGCTGGTACCGCCTTGCCATCGAGGAGTTGCTGACAGAGATCACCCGTTTCGATCGTCTGCGACTCGTCGTCGGGTCGCCAGAATTCATGGACGGCATCAAGCGGTCGTATCCGCTCGTCATCGGATTGATCAGGAGTCATGCCATCGACGGATTGTCCAAGACCATTGCCGGCCAGATCGGGTGGCGATGGTGACGGATCATGCCGCCGAAACATCGTGGGAGTGGATGACCCATCAGCCTCGTCGGTATCGATATCCACAAGATCCGGATTCCCGGTCTGTCGAGTCGTGCTCGGAATCTCCGTATCGGGACGACGTGGGGAATCGATCCCCAGTTCCTGCATGAGTCCGTCGAGATCGTATTCCCGTGTGCTCGCTCTTTTTCTATGTGTTCTACTCATGACGCCTCAGGGGAATGGTGACGGTCGTCTTCAATCCGAGGGATGCATCCTGTACCTCGATCTGAACGCTGTGACTGGAAACGGAAAGAAGTGTGCATGACATGGTGGCATCGTCGACGCGTATCGAATCGCCTACCCGTGTGGCCATTTGATTGATGGTCGCGATGGGATTGCTTCCGGTCATGACGAGCTGAAGTTCGAGCAGATCCTTCATCGCCTCCAGTTCCCCCAGTCGCATGGAACGTCGTTCTCGAGGTGTCAGCTCTGTTCGGCTCATGACAGTGCTCGTTTCATTCCTCATGGACCATGGAATGATGAATGGATTGCTCCGTAGCGATTCCGCAGGCACCTGCAGCGAGGCGTAGTGATCCGTGACCAGCCCCTCGAAGGGACTTCGTGTCGGTTCAGGAGTTGCTGCCGGCGTCGAGGATTGGCCATCTCTCATGAAGTCGAGGAATCCATTGACCGTCTGTTCGATGCCGGTGTCGGCCATGACCTGGCCGATTCCGCCGGTGAGTGATCGCATGATCACGATTCCGGCGAGACCACCAGCGACGACCGTCGCCATGAGAATGGCCGGTCTGCGCCGATTGTTCCTGGCGAACGATGGAAGGTCCTCGATATCCTCGAGTTGTTCAAATTCAGACCCGATCGATTGATCCTGATCGAATCCATCTGGTTCCCAAGTTTCGGTCATCGTGTCGTCTCCCGAGCCCAGGCGAGCGAGCTGGTTTCGTCCGAGAAGTAGATGCTCAGTTCGAATTCGGCATGGATGTCACCGGGACGGTCGTCGTCACCCATCCTCGATCGACTTGGACGCTTGATTCGCATGTTGAAGATCCTTGTGATCCGCGGCAGATTCTCGAGTTCCAGTAGAAAACGGTAGTACCCCTCGAACGAGCCCTCGAGGTCCACCCGAAGAGGCAGTTCGCGATAGACGGTTGATGTGACCGCCGGCATCGTCTTGACCGATTTCACGGTCAGATCGTTCCGGCGAGCGACTTGCCATACCTGTTCGAGAATGCTCTCGACATCCTGCCGGGAAGGAAGCTTTGCCTCGACACGTTCAATGGCGGCCTCGCCGTCGAGGACAGCCTGACGCACATCGCCCATCTGGCTGATCGCCGTCGAGATCAGCTGTAGTTGATCCTCACGCTCCGCAATGGCGCGAGTGGTTCGATCTATGTCCGCATTCCTGGGTATGAACACGAAATACCATGCCGACAGCGGCACGGCCAGGAGGACGCATACATAGAGCACCTGTCTTGCATGACTATTCATCATGGCTGGCATCTCCGAGTGACATGAGAAGGTTTCTGGAATCGGACCCTGGAACTTCTCGAGTGGACAGCGTTCGCACATCCGCATCGTGCTCGAGGGATGCCGTCAACTTGAATTCCCGAATGGTCTTGTCTTCCTTGATCGTCTCCTGCGAGGAGACCAGGTTCACGTTCCGAAGCAGAGGGTGCGCATTGAGCTCCGCCAGGAATTCCGAGACATGCACATCGGTCGGTGCGAATCCCGTCAACGAGAGTCGGCTGTCGTACTGTGGTGGCTTTGGAATCTCGTTCTGCCCGGTATCCCGTGATCCGGATCGCGATTTCCGACCTTTCGCCGACTTGTTCTTGTCCGACTTGGGCGGAAGAATACGGCTCGACTCCAGCTTGAATTCGAGGAGTCCAAGGCCAGGCGGCATGTGATTGATGAGTTCAGCCAGCAAGATGGAACGGGGCACCTTCTCGACCAGTGCCGCCGCCAGTTCAGCCCTGTTGACGGTCGCCTGCTGGGTCACCTTCAACGCCATCAGTTCCTCGACCTCCACGCCGGCCTGCTCGTACCGCTGCTCGATGTCCTGTCGAACAGATTCGACACGTTTCCATTCGTCCCGTTTCCATATGAATGCCGTGAACACGGCACCCATCACGATGAAGAACAGAAGCATCGCCATCACATGGGTTCGGCGATCGATCTTCTGTTCGGTGTATTCCTGTGGCAGAAAACTGTCGTTCATACCTTCACCTTTCGATTGCATCCATGTTCCAGAAGACCGGCGCATACGCTCCATTCCGGGCGCGCTCGATTGGCCCAGCCGATGAGGCCGGTGGCCTCGTCGTTGGTATGGAGTCTGGAGAGGGGATCACCTGCCTGTCCGGGCAGCTTGATGGCCTGGACGATGTGACGACAGAGCCAGGACTGTCTCGATTCGCCACCGACGAAGATCGACCGTCCAATGGAACGCTGGGGAAAAAGACCCTTGTGATAGCGGGTACACAATGAGATCTCATCAACCAATGTCTCCAGAAGTTCCGAGAGATCGATGCTTGATGGCGGCATGCTGCCGGCAGTGACGGTTCCACTCGTGCCAGCGGGGGCCTGTCCGATTCTTCTTTCAGGATGACCACCAGCCTGTCGGATGGCGGCATCGAGCATGGCCACGCCACTGGTCTGCGATTCGGTTCTCCTATGTTCCGAATCGACGACAGCAGTGCCCACGGTGGTCAAGGCGAGACGATGTGTTCTGGCGGCAGCCAGATCGCAGTTCAGCGCTCGTGATATGGAGCGATCGAAATGCCAACCACCCACCGGTATCCGTCTGGCGAATACGACCTGCATTCCGTGTGTGATGGCGATGGTCGTGCCGCCATACCCAAGATCGACATAGAGCGTCGCCTGTTCGTTGTCGGTGGCTCTTCTGTTCAGATGATTGAATGACGCCGCCAGCATGACCGGTTGTGTGTGGACACCCACTATGTCGAGCTTGAGAGCGTGAAGCATTTCAACATGCTGCATCACGAGATCCCTGGAAATGGCCAGGCAGATGATCTCGGACTGTGGCTTGCCGTTGCGATGGATCTCCGCGACATCGATCCATCGAGCCATCTGCTCCCCTTCGCATGAATGAAGCTTGGTATGCATGGCCAGATCCCGATTGCGTATCTCCGAGGCATCCAGCTGCATGTGCTGAATGGTCGTCGCGCAGGCAGGCATTGCCAGAATGACACGTTTGCCGCGAAAAGCGCCTTCCTTGATAACACGCGGCAGCTCATCAGCCAGATGAGCCAGACGTCTGACGGGATCCTCCCCGTATTCGTCCGGTACCGGTATCTCGTCGGCGGCCAGTATCAACCTGTCATCCGCACCACCCCTTTGAAGCAGTCTGGTGGATGAGAATCCAAGATCGATGGCGATTGGCCGTCCTGCCGGGCGGCTCATTGGCAGACGCATGATGGCTCCAGTCCTTGTGAAGAAGGGTGCAGGGGGTAGGGGATGAAGACGTAGATTGAGTCGGCGAAGAGAAGCCGACACTGAAGTCGGCTCTTTCAGAGGATCGAACGACTCGTGTTCGTGAGATGGACTGGATGAACTGGGGGGATTAGTGGCCCGGTTTCATCGACTATCCAATCAGTCTTCAAATGATCTCAGGAATGCATCGATCACTGGTCGGAGTGATCCAAGTGCCTTGGCAATATCCCATTTCTGGGATGCCCGATGCCCGGTGTAGTTGCTCATGGACCGTATTTCGATCCCGGGAACATCCATTCGAGCAGCGGCATGGACCACGGCCGCACCCTCCATGGCTTCCGCCATCGAGCCTGTTCGCTGGTGAACGAGGTGGGCCAGTTCATCGGTACCGGAACAGGTGGCCACGGTGGCGATCGGTCCTCTTTGGAACTCGACTGGACATCGTTCAAGCAATGCGGTGTCGATGGGAACATGATTCCCCTTGAAATCACCCAATGGAAATCCCATGGCGTCCATGTCCTCGAAGCCCTGTGGTGTCTGTATGCCTTCTTCCATGTAGATGCATTCAGTGGCTATCAGGACGTCGCCGATAGCCAAATCATTGCCCGGGAGAATGCCGGCTATCCCAGCGCTGATCACCATCGAGAAGGGACCATCCTCGAGAAGGGATCTGGTGGTTGATGCGGCTGCATTGGTTCGACCGACACCGCCGGCGACGACGACGGCGTTGGAAAAATGACCGATGGCTTCGGCTTCCGCCTGAACGGCTGTGATGATCAGCGCCTTCATGACGTTTCCAGCAGCTTGATCACAGTCGACTCGAGTTCCGGGAGAGACACGTCATGCTGTTCACCGGTGTCGAGATCCTTGACGACGACGACGCCATCCTGGAATTCCCGACCAAGGATGATCGCGCATCTGGAACGATGCTGGCCGGCTTCCTTGAGCAGCTTGCCCATGTTGCGGGTGCTCTTGTAGGAACGGCGTGCATGCAGTCCATATCGTCTCAACCGAGTCAGGGTCGGCACCACATGTTCCGCTGCGGCATCATCGGCGCAGACAACGAAGGCGTCCGGTCTTGGCAGGAGCGAATCGGCATCGAGTAATCCACGATCCTCCATTACCAGCGAAAGAACGACGTCGCCCATGCCGAAGCCGCAAGCGGGTGTGGCCGGCCCTCCGAAGAGTTCGATGAGATGGTCATATCGTCCACCACCGGCGATGGCTCGCTCTGCGCCGGAGGTCTCGTGTATCTCGAAGACGGTACCGGTGTAGTAGGCGAGTCCTCGGACGATACCCAGATCGACATGGCACCAGTCCGCGATTCCATGATGGACGAGTGCTTCATGAATGGCCACGAGCTGCTCGAGATCGTCGGCATCGAGTCCATTCAGTGTCGATGGATGGGCGCCCGGTTCGGTCCTGGCATGCGCCAGCTCATCGAATCGTTCCACGGCGGTTGAATCGAGTCCCAGATCGGAGGCCTTCTCGGTGAAGACGTCGGCGGGCATCTTGTCGCGTTTATCCAGAAGATCGAAGGCTGCCGGCAGATGTTCGTCGGTCACACCCAGTCTGGTGAGGAGTTTCGCGACCACATCACGATGGCTGTACTTGACCTGGACCATCGAGGGTTCGAGCCCCAGCTGCTGAAGTCCGGCGATCGCGACGGAGATCAGTTCCGCATCGGTATCGGCGTTCGACAGTCCCAGTATGTCTACGTTCCACTGGAAGTGTTCACGTAAGCGGCCTCTCTGTGGGCGTTCCGCACGGAACAGACAAGGCATCGAGAACCATTTCGTCGGTACGGGAAGGGCATTGCCTCGGGCGACCGCCATCCGTGCCAGGGTAGGTGTGAATTCCGGACGCAGCGCGTAGTCGGTTTCACCACCACTTCGCTTGAAGCTGAACAGCTCGCTGATGATGCCCGGCCCCGACTTGACCGTGTAGAGATCGAGATGTTCGTAGGTGGGACCATCGATTTCCTGGAAACCGAACTGAATCGAAGCCTCTCGCCAGCACCCCTCGAGATGGCGACGAATGGCCATCTCCGTCGGGAAGAAATCCCGCGTCCCACGTGGTGACTGGAAGCCCTTGCCTTTGGATGTGGATTTGGAGGAAGCCATCAGTCGTTGATTCTATCCGCTGCCGGGACAAAGCGGATTCTCCAGTCCGGAAGGCATCTTGACGAGGGACTGGCTGATAGGGGAGACTTGCAGACCATGGCTGCCACCGTCGTCCTCCTGCATGGCCTGGGAAGAACCCGTCATTCCCTGCGTCGTTTGAAACGACGCCTGGAATCGGAAGGCTGGGATACCTGGTCCACGACCTACTCCAGTCGCAAACAGTCGATCACCGATTCTGCCGAAGAGGTTGCTCGTCTGATCGAGTTGGAGCTGCCTGATCGTGAACTCCTTGTGGTGACCCATTCCATGGGAGGTATCGTCGTTCGTCAGCTTGCCGACCGATTCCAGTGGACTGGATGCGTGATGGTCGCACCGCCGAATCAAGGTTCCAGAGCAGCTCGATGGGCCCGAAAGGTGCCTGGTCTCCAGATTCTGTTCGGTCCAGCCTTGACTGAACTGGCGTTCCCGGAGAAGTGGCCCGATCCTCCCCAGCCATCACACATCATCTCCGGGACTCGAGGAGTGACCTGGTCGAGTCCTCCTTCATGGGTTCTTTCTTGTGCGGGGATCTTTGCTGACGGCTGTGTTCACGATGGAACACTCCTGCTTGATGAAACCGGACATGAGTCGGTGCACGACCACATCTCGATTGCAGCGGGTCATTCGACGATCATGTCCAATTCGGCCATCATCGAGCAAGTCGTGGACCGGTTGAACAGGTATCGGTGAAATCAGGTGACGAAAAAAGGGTGTGCAACCGAAGTTGCACACCCCTTGGAATCAAGACAAGAAAGCCGTGAAGACTTTCTCCGGGAGAAGCAATCAGGAGCATGCGCCCCAGTTGCTGATGACTACGAGAACATCGTCGATGTTGGTGACTCCGTCACCATTGGCATCGCCTTCGGTTCCATTCCAGTTGCCGAGCACGACCAGGATGTCATCGATGTTGACGACATCGTCACCATTCAGGTTGCCTTCGCATGGAACCTCAGGATCGATCACTTCGACATCACCCAGGATGGTCCCCTCGTTGAGGATCTCGAGAGCCCAGACCTGACGGCCATTGCCGTCGAACGTGGCGCCTGGAGCGACATGGAGACGCTCGACGTACATGATCTCGTTCCCGCCATTGTTGACATGGTTGTCAACGACCTTCACGGAATTGCCGGCGGCAATCTCGAGGTTTCCGATGGCGAAGTTGGAGGACACGGCACCTTCGAGAACCTCGCCGAGATCGGCGGACATGGCTTCGATGGTATCCACACCGGAGTTGCCGGTGTTCATCCGGATGGTGGCATTGATGGCAACCAGACGATTGCTGTCATTGATGGCGATATCGAAATTGCCACCGGTTGCCAGCGTCCAGCTGCTGCCTGGCAGGATCAGGCTGGAATCAGCACCAGCCGAGAAGCTGCCGCTGACCTTCAGGTTGTTGCTTTCACCACGCAGGCCGCTGCCGATATCGCCGGAGAGATCACCATTGTTGTTGATGTCGCCGAGGACGGACAGTGTTCCGGCCTGTGCGGAGACTGAACCATCGTTGTTCAGATCACCTGCGAGGATGGTGTTGGCCGTGAGTTGGACGTTGCCGCTGGCACCATTGTTGTGATCACCATAGAAGTGGCCGGACATCAGGTGATCCCCGTTGTTGGTGAACCCATCAACGTACAGGGCACAATCACCATAGGTGTTGAGCGTGTTGTTGTTGGTGAAGTTGCCAGCCATGTTCATGTCAAGATCGCCGCCATCACGGACGGTCATTTCACCTTCATTGGTGCCCGCTGGGCAGACCAGCTCGAGTGCTGTGTTCTCGCGAACGGTCATGGAACCGCCATCGGCGATCGTCATGGCGTTGCTCGCGATGATCTCGGCATGAAGTGACGAGGTACGAACACTGCCTGCAAAGCTCGGATTGTCGCCCGCTTCAAGACGGCTCATGCTGCCAAGGTTCATAGTGGAACCCAGGGCCGTGTCGAGCTCGCCGTTGACGACGGAGACACGAAGCGACTTGCCACGGAAGTCGACATAACTCTCCGCATTGATGGCTTCGTAATCGGCTTCGATACGATCGTTGTTGCCGGCATCGCCAGCAGCATCATCGAAGGTGTCGTAGACGTCGCCGGTATCGAGGTTTCGGTACGCGGTGTATTCGCAGACGTCGAGTTCACCGTTTCCGTTGGCGTCGCCACCATTGGCGATGTCGCAGGAGTCGGGTGTGCCGTTGGAATCGCAGTCGTCCGCGCTGCCATCGGCGATGTCGCAGGAGTCGGGTGTGCCGTTTCCATTGCAGTCATCGGACTGGCAGGCGTCAGGTGTTCCGTTGCCGTCACAGTCGACGGCCGTTCCATCGGCGATATCGCAGGAGTCTGGAACGGAGTTGCCGTTGCAGTCGCTGGCGGTGCCATCGGCTATGTCGCAGGAGTCTGGTGTTCCGTTTCCATTGCAGTCATCGGACTGGCAGGAGTCGGGTGTACCGTTTCCATCACAGTCGCTTTCGGTGCCATCTGCGATGTCGCAGGAGTCTGGAACGGAGTTGCCGTTGCAGTCGCTGGCGACACCATCTTCGAGATCGCATTCATCAGGTACACCATTGCCGTTGCAGTCCTCGCTGGTGCCGTCGGCGATGTCGTCGCCGTCCTCAGCACCGTTGTCATTGCAGTCGACCGGACCTGCTGGTGCGGGAATGGTGAGAATGGCAGCTGTCTGCCAGCTGGTCACGCCATCGGCTTCGCGTCCCTGAAAGAGCCCTTCGAAGGTCATGGATGAGCTGCTGTCACCAAGAATGGTGAACTGCCCGACGAGTACGCCGTTGGCGGCACCCGAGGAGGAGTTGTGAGTCTGTGCATTGCCCTGGTCATCGTCGGCGGTGACGAACCATGTGCCGTTGTTGGCATTAATGGTGCCGCCATTCTCGAAGATGGTCCAGTCGATGCCGATGTTATTCAGATTGTTGGCGCCGAACGGGCTGCCATCTGCACAGAGGCAGCCTATTGTCACGTAGGAATCCCATTCCATATCTGGATCGAAGCCAAAGAAATTGCAGTTGACATCCTTGGAAGTTGGCCCTGCATTGCCGTTCTGGTAGAACGCTGCAGTGGTCGAAACGATCTTGGACTGTTGACCGTTGCCGGCGACTGCATCAAGACGCTCACCGGCTCCCATGTCCGCATAGACTCGGACTGTCCAGTAGTCAGCATCAGCGAGTGTGGAGCTTACGTATTCGTAGCTCAATTCCGTCAGGCCACCCAATGCGGGTACGCTCAGCATGCCGCCGACGGCCAGAGCCGTGGCTATTCCAAACTTGTTAATTGACATCATTGCCTCTCTTCTCTCTCTTGGGCCAAGCAGAGAGACCACCCACAACGGCAATTCCTCCCCCCCAGCGTCTCTTTCTTCCACCCTTGAAATTAGCCGATTCCCGGACCATCGTGTCGCTTGAATTCGTCAAATTCCCAAGTGACAAGGGTTAACGGCTCTCAGAGCCCCTTTGAGGGGATAAAATGCGGTTATCCACTTCTTCAAGTCCTTTTCCAAATGATCAGAGGGGAGCCCAAGGGGGCTCTTGATAGCTCGAGTCGACTACCCGGGCTTTATATGGAAGAGATCTGAGGTCGGGAGTGCCAATCAGGTTCTTCTCTGGCGACTGCCAGGCCGATCTGAATGGCATCGGCGTCGACGATCTTCCGATCGACGTGGATCGATGGAGCTTGTGCAACTGATCCGACTCTTGGAAGATGACGCCGGATGACTCAAGAACCGATTCGAACCTGTATTGGTATCGATGCCTGTCCCGGTGGATGGGCGTGTGTCTTCAATGGAGCCGATGGCACATTGTCCGTCGAGTTCATGGACTCCCTTGATCGAATGCTCGAGGCCTTTTCCGATTCCATCATCGGGATCGACATCCCGATCGGCCTACCGGATGGAGCGACCGGGATCGAGCCGGGAATCCGTCAATGTGACAAGCAGGCGAGGAGGCTTCTGGGCTTTCCCCGATCGACATCGATCTTCTCATCACCGGTCCGACCGCTCCTTGACATCGATGAGAAGGACATCGCGAAGGCCCATCACGAGGCCTCGGCCATAACCATGGACATCAGCAATCGGAAAGTGACTCGCCAGACCATGAACATCCTGCCTCGCATCAGGGAGGTCGACTTCCTGCTGCAGCGATCTGGGAGTCTCAGGAATCGAATGTTCGAAGTGCATCCGGAACTGATCTTCATGGAGATCAATGGTGGACCGATCGAGGAGAGCAAGCGGACGCTCGAGGGCCGTGCTCGACGAATGACCTGTTTACAGAGGATCTTTGCTCCAGAAGCAGTCGAATCCTGCATTTCCATGATCACAGGGACGCCGATCAAGCACGACGATCTGATCGATGCATTGGCCTGTTGCTGGTCCGCCGATCGAATCGCTCGCGGGACACATCGTGAGACGCCGGCGGAACCCGAGTTCGATTCCACCGGACTGCGGATGACGATTCGCTTCTGAACCAATGAAAAAACCCCGGCTCCGAGGAGCCGGGGTCGTGTTTCGATCAAATCGAATTCGGGTCAGGCTACCACTCGGGCCCGCCCGTGTAGCGACCGTACACGTCGGCCATGGCTTGCACCATCTCGCCCAGTGTGCAGTTGGCAAGTGATGCCTCGATCAAGGAGGGCATGATGTTGATGTCGTCCCTGGCCGCTTCGCGAATCGTATCGAGCGACTTCTTGACGGCGTCATCATTACGTTTTCTCTTGAAGTCGGTGAGTCGATCGCACTGCTTGGTCTCGACGTCGTGATCGATCTGGAGAATCTCGACCTGCTGCTCGTTGTTGCCTTCGTTGAAGGCGTTCACGCCGACAATCAGACGATCACCAGCTTCCATCTCCTGACCAAAGCGATAGCTGGCCTCGGCGATGGAACGACGGAAGTAGCCCTTGTGGATACCGTCGACCACACCACCCATGTCGTCGATCTCGCTGATGATGTCGTTGGCGCCGGATTCCATCTCGTCGGTCAGGCCCTCGACGAACCAGGAACCGGCCAGTGGATCGACCGTTCGGGTCACGCCGGTCTCGTAGGCGAGAATCTGCTGGGTTCGAAGCGCGACGCGAACAGCCTGTTCCGTGGGAAGGCCGAGGGTCTCGTCCATCGAGTCGGTGTGCAGACTCTGACAGCCACCCAGGACACCGGCCATGGCTTGATAGGCCACGCGGACGATGTTGTTCAAGGGCTGCTGCTCGGTCAACGAGCAGCCGGCGGTCTGGACATGGGTTCGCATCAGAAGAGATCGGTCGCTCTTGGCGCCGTAGCGATCCCGCATGACGGTCGACCAGATGCGTCGAGCGGCTCGAAGCTTGCAGACTTCCTCGAAGAACTCGTTGTGCGAGTTGAAGAAGAAGGACAGGCGTGGCGCGAAGGAATCGACGGGAAGACCGCGTTCGATGGCGGCATGTACGTATTCCATTCCATCCCGAAGCGTGAAGGCCAGTTCCTGCGTGGCGGTCGAGCCCGCTTCGCGGATGTGGTAACCACTGATCGACACGCTGTTCCATCGTGGGAGATGGTTCATGGCGTGCTCGATGGTGTCCACCACCAGCTTGACGGAGGCTTCCGGTGGATAGATGAATTCGTTCTGGGAATGGAATTCCTTGAGGATGTCGTTCTGCAGGGTTCCACCAAGCTTGGCTGGATCGATGTCGCGCTGCTGCGCCATGGCGATGTACATCGCCCAGATGACGCAGGCGGGACCGTTGATCGTCTGACTGACAGTGACCTGATCGACCGGGATGTCGGCATAGAGCCGATGCATGTCCTCGATGGTGTCGATGGCGACACCGCAGCGTCCGACTTCACCGGCACTGAGCGCATCATCGCTGTCGCGACCCATCAGAGTCGGAAGGTCGAAGGCCGTCGAGAGGCCGGTATTGGTTCCCTTCGCGTTTTCAAGCAGATACTTGAAACGAGCGTTCGTGTCATCAGCCGAACCAAACCCTGCGAACTGCCTCATGGTCCAGAGTCGGGTCCGGTACATGCCCTGGTGAATACCCCTGGTATAGGGGAACTCGCCCGGTTGTCCGATGCGTTCGCTGGGCTTTTCCGGCTGATCCTTTTCGGTCGTTTCGATGGATTCGGGACCATATCGCTCTGGCAGTACATAGCCGGAGAGAGTGACCGTTGCCGGATCGACAGGGGGATTGGACGTGATGGAATCAGCCTGATTCGTGATCGATGTCATCATGAGTTATCCGTTTGAATAAGGGTCAATTGGACCACTCATTCTAGCAGACACCGCTATCAGGTCGATCTCTTATGGTCTGAATCGCGTCTGGAGAGCCGGAATCAGGGATCGTAGAAGTTCATCGGATCGGGAGCGACATCATCGCTTGGGCCTCCCTCGCTGGTCCATCCCGGGGGCCGATCCTCTTTGGTATCGGTTCGAATGGGGCGATCCTCGTCGGGTGGCGTGTATGTTTCACCTGTGGTCAGGAAGATATCGATACGCCTGGAATAGGATCCGGGAACAGTCATGGAGGAGCTCAGCAACCCGCTGATGTCCTTCATGGGAAAGACGCCGTACTTCATGAGATCGGGGGTCGTGGCCGGTTCATCGCCCTGACCCTGGAGAAACTTGATCACCAGAGCCTTTCCAGCGGGGATATTCATCTCGAAGATGTTCTCGCCGGTCTTGGTATTCACCAGAACAAAGGTCTTGGGATACTCGGCCGTCGAGATATACGTGAAGGGACTGTTGCTGGCGGCAAAGAGTCCACCACCCGGGGTGTAGCAACCGCCAGGCCCAAGTAGAAGAAGGGCGGCGAGGGTAAGAAACAGAAGAACTGGTATGGCTGTAAATCGTCGGCTCACGACGGATCTCCAATGGTTTGGGCTCTGGAACCCATCATAGCCACGACCAGCCCGGAAGGTGCCTGACGGATGTCGCCCCGGTGGCGATACACTCTCTGGCATGCGAATCGGCCATGGATACGATCTACATCGGCTTGAACCCCGCCCGCCCGCCGGGAACGGCAGGGTTTTCATACTCGGTGGGATGGAACTGGAACATGAAAAGGGCCCCGTGGGTCATTCTGACGGGGACACGCTTCTGCATGCCGTCACCGATGCCATTCTGGGTGCACTGGGCGAGCCCGATATAGGCCGCCTGTTCCCGGATACGGCTCCGGAGAATGAGGGGGCCGACTCGAGAAGATTTCTCGAGGAAGCGGTTCGTCGGATGAAGAGCCATGGGATGAGTGTCGGAAACATGGATGCCACCATCATCTGTGAGCAACCCAAGATCTCGCCTCATGCGGACACGATGTCGGCCAATCTGGCTGAAATGCTCGATTGCGATCCGGAACAGATCAATATCAAGGGCAAGACCCACGAGCGTGTGGATGCGGTCGGTGAAGGACGTGCCATCGAGGTTCATGTCGTCACTCTGTTGATTCCATTGGATTCATGACTCGACTCCTCACCAGATGAAGGGAATAATTGAGATATGCATTCACCATCTCTCCTGAGTCTCGTATTCGCCATCTCGATGACCTCCTGCCTGATGGCTGGTGGGTTCGAGCCACCGATGAGACCACACGACATCCACGATCCCATGGACCCGATGGATCCGGGCGGCCCGATGGATCCCTCAGGACCCTCCGATCCTCTGGCACCCTCTGCGCCCAAGCCGCCTACTCCGCCAAGTGAGCCGACAGCACCCAGGCCACCAAAGGCCCCCGAGGCTCCCGAGGCCCCCGAGGCACCTCATGCACCCGACGCTCCCAATGCGCCATCCTCACCGAAGGCTCCCAGGGGACCAGATGCACCGAATTCCCCCTTGGAGTCCCAAGAGACGCATGAGTCCCGGGGTGCGAGTCATCTTCTCAAGCGAATTGAAAAGGCCGGCAAGAAGGTGCATGCGATCACGGGCGATATCACCTATCGCAAGAGTGATTCCGTACTGGGGCGAACGGAGATTCGCACAGGCA
>DEYM01000121.1:14488-27521 GCA_002364555.1 Phycisphaerales bacterium UBA3158
CTGTTTGACGGCACCTGGCTGACAGAGCTCGACCATCGGACGAAGACGGCGATTCGTCGGCAGCTTGCACCGGAAGGTCAGGTGGTATCCGCTGGTGGTCCCATTCCCATGCTCTTCAGCTACAGCAAGTCCGATCTGGAAAGACAATACAGGATCGAACAACGTGATCCGCTGGCTCACAAGTGGACATGGGATCTCGTCAGTGGCGATGATCCCGTCTTCTGTCTCCGGTTCATTCCCAGAGAAGGAACCAGTCAGTCCAGGGAGTTCTCCTGGATCGATGTGGTCTTCAACGACACCAGTCTGATTCCAGAGGGAATGGTCCAGGAATCCTCCAATGGAGACCGCAAGACGGTTCGGCTCACAGGTGTCAAGCGCGAGCAGGAACTGGCGCCCGACATCAAGAAGAAGTTGTCGCAGAACATGGCAGGGCAGGTGCCTTCCGACTGGAAGCTCAATGTCGAGCCGCTGACTGTTCCGACACAGGAGGCGTTTGATTGAAGCGATGCCGTGTCGTGATGGCGATCCTCGCGATCGCTTCACCGGCTGCCTTGTGCGAGCCTGGTGTGCCGTCTTCCGCGATTCGTCGCGCACTCGATGTCGACTGGCTCGATTCGTCCGAGCGATCGTCCATTCATCTCGATCACGGCATCTGGGATGAGGAGGATCTCCTCTCGGCGGACGACAGGGTCAGAGCGGGATTGATCATCGGTGATTATCGAGATGATGATCTGCTCCTCGAAGACGTCTCACCACTTCTGGCGGCACGTTGGCTGTCGGCACGTGGAGACCATCTGTTGGCGATCGATCGACTGGAGGACTCTGAGGATCCTTCGGCGGGGCTTCTGCTCGGTGATCTGCTGATGGCATTGGGACGTCGGGATGAAGCGGTGGTCGCCTATCAGTCGGTCTCTCCTGGCGACAACGCATCATCTCGAACCGATGCGGTGACGGCGATGCGTCGTCTGGCCGAGATCGGTCTCGCCAGAGACGATGCCTATCGAGGGCTGATGGATGCCTATGGCGCCATCCGGGAATCCGATCCTCTGGACTGGTCCTCGCGTCTGCAGGAAGCGTATCTGCTCCTCGAGAAGAACAACCCGGCGCTGGCCGACGAGGCGATTCGCGAAGTGCTCGAGCTGAATCCCCGACTTGGCGAAGCGTGGCTGGCATTTGGCCGGCTCAACCTGCTCAGATTCGATTTCAACGGTGCCGATGCCGTCGTGCAGTCGATGCGTGACATCGTCCGGGATCATCCGATGGCCGATCTTCTGGAGGGGGAAGCGCTCCTCAAGCAGAAGAACCCCAAGGCAGCGCTGGCGATTGCTCGCCGCCTTCGAAGCCGGTTGCCCTCGTGGCCCGAGGCCATGTTGCTCGAGTTGTCGGCCATGGCGATCATCGAGGATACGCAGCTCGATGAGATGATGGCGGCCTATGAATCTACATTCCCCGGCAGTCCCTCGGCCGCCTACCGTCTTGGCATGGATCTGTCGTTCCATCGGCAGTATCCGGAATCCGATCGATGGCTCAGACGGGCGATCGAGATTCGACCCGGTTGGCCTGCGCCATGGATCGAACTGGGTCTCATGCAGTGGCAGGATGCCAGAATGGAAGACGCCATCGTCTCGCTTCGTCGGGCGGTGGAGCTTGATTCGTTCAACCGTCGCGCCAAGAACTCGTTGACGCTGCTTGAGGAGGTGACGTCCTATGAGACGATCGAGACGCCGCATTTCCTCCTTCGCTACGCACCTGGGATCGACGAACTGCTCGTGAGAGAAATGATTCCGAGGCTCGAGAGCGTCTATGAGGACACGGTCGAGGTCTTCGGCTGGAAGCCGGAACGTCGTACCGTCATCGAGCTCTATCCGGATCACGAACGATTCGCGATCCGAATCATCGGCATGCCCGACATTCACACGATGGCCGCCTGCACCGGACCCTGCATCGCGATGGAATCGCCACGAACAGGCGTGCCCAGCGAGCACCTGGGCAACTACGACTGGGAACGTGTTCTGAGACACGAGTTCACGCATACGGTCAATCTGGATCAGACGGATTACCGCGTTCCTCTGTGGTTCACCGAGGCGGCGGCGGTTCTGATGGAGCCGGGTCCTCGCAAGTGGCGAACCAGTCGAATGCTTGCCGCGGAGCTGCAGGCCGGTACCCTTCTTGAACTGGATGAATTGAGCTGGGCGTTCGTACGTCCACGTCGTCCGCAGGATCGTTCGCTCGCCTACGCGCAGAGCAACTGGATGCTCGAGTTCCTGATGGAGCAGTGGGGCGTCGAATCCCTGCAGTCGCTCATGAGGAAGTTTCGCCAGGGAGTTGCCTGGCAACCGGCGCTCAAGACGGTGACCGGTCTCGACGAGTCCGAGTTCTTCGGGATGTTTCTCGACTGGGCCCGTCTCCAGATCCTCGAATGGGGCGTCATCTCGGAACCGACCCTTCAGGAACTTCTGGTCGATGACTCACGGGATGAAATTGAGGGTCGGCGGCTGGCAGCCGAGCGTTCCCATCATCTGAGGATGATGAGGGCTTCACTGAGTCGACCACGCATGTCCGGTTCCACGCCACCGATGTCCCCACCGGAGCAGGCGATCGCCTCGATAGACGATGACGAGGTCCTGATTCGTCTTCTGGAATCCAATCCGGATCATCCGGAGGTACTCGAAGCCGCCATCCGTCGTCTGATCGAAGGTGGCATCCTGTCCGGACAGGATCCTCTCTCATTGGCGGAAGCCTATGTACGGATCCGACCCGGTGATCCGCTGGGTCACGAATTCCTGGCGACCTGGTGGCAGGATCGGGACGACCATGAGCGTGCCGCGGAAGCGATGAGAATGCTCGTCGCGCAGGAGGAATACGATCCACTCGTCGCTCGTCGATTGTCTCGAGCCATGCGAAAGGCCGGTCGCTTCGATGATGGAGCGGACGCCATGGAACAATCAGTCGGAATCAGTCCGTACGATCCGGCCATCCGAGAGGAAGCGGCGGCATCGGCGATCGAGGCGGGTCGATTCGATTCGGCCCGCAGGCATCTGGAGGCCTTGATTCTCATCGAGCCGGATCAGCCTGTCCACAGGCGACGATTGAAGGCGCTGGACAGACTGCAGGGGAACTGATCGTCACGTCTTCATGTTCCTGGTGCGGCGATCGAAGAACTTCGGATAGAGATTCCTGATGACGGTCGCATACCGGACGATGCGGCTGGTCCACACCTCCGGGCGAGGCTTCCTGAGACAACGGACGATCGCATCGGCCACCCTGTCCGGTGATTGGATGAAAGCGCGAGGCGTGTCCTTCATCACGGAAAGATCGTCCACTCCACTGTGTCTGGCCGCCGTATCGAAGAATTCGGTGGTAGTCGTGATGGGATGGACACTCGAGACATGTATTCCATGTGGTTCCACTTCCATGCGGACCGCCTGGCAGAGCATGTCCTGGGAGGCCTTGGTCGCGGCGTAGGCGGCGTGATCCGGTATGGCGAATCGCGACAGGCACGACGCGCAGGCAAGAAGATGTCCACCCCGGCCATGTTCGATCATCCGTCGAGTCGCTTCGGAGAACAGTCGATGGGTCGCGAAGAAGTTCACTTCGAAGATGGATGCCATCTCGTCGGGAGTGGTCTCGTGTGCGGGTCTGCTCAACCCCCGGCCTGCATTGGCGAAGATGGCCCAGGGCGTTCCCAGTCGAGCTTCCGCCTCATCGAGCAGGCGAATCTCGCTGTCGCGTTCCGTGACGTCCAGCTCCATGAAGAAGGCCTGCGATCCAAGTGAGCGGATCCCATCGACGATTCTCTGCAGCGGTTCGGATCGTCGGCCACAGAGAAAGACGTGCATCCCTGCATGGGCGGCCGCCATGGCTGTCGAGGCGCCGATGCCGGTTCCACCGCCGGTGATGACCAGAACCCGATCCTTGAGATCAATGCTCATGATTGAGTCCGCTCCTGTGGAGACCCCGATCAGGTCTGCAGTACGCCTGTCTTGAACGAGTCTTCCATCGGTACTGTGGAAGCCGTCTGCAATGCCAACGCCAGTTCTTCACGGGTGTGCTGTGGATGGATCATCCGATCGATCCATCCCCGAGCGGCGCCGTAGCGGATGTCCTGTTGATCCGTATAGGACTTGGTGATGGCATCGAGGAGCGTCTTGCGTTCGACTTCATCGGGTTCCTCGCCTCGACGCTTGCGGGCCGCCAGATCGATCTGAAGAAGTGTCCCCGCGGCCGACTGGGCGCCCATCACCGCGCAACGGCTTCCCGGCCAGGCCAGTGTCAGGAACGGATCGAAGGCTCTGCCGCACATGGCGTAGTTGCCCGCTCCGTAACTGCCGCCCGTGATCAGGGAGATCTTCGGAACGATGCAGTTGCTCATGGCGTTGACCATCTTGGCACCACTTCTGATGATTCCATCCTGTTCGCTGTCACGGCCGACCATGAAGCCGGTGGTGTCGTGGACGAACACGATGGGGATGCGTTTCTGATTGCAGTCCATGATGAATCGGGCGGACTTGTCTGCGGAGTCGTTGTAGATGACCGCGGGCATGCTGGTCGACGTGGATGGGCCGGCCTTTCCGCCAGGCATCATCCGCTTGGTGAGCATGTGCTGGTTGGCGACGATGCCGCAGGGCCATCCATCGATCCTCGCATAGGCGCAGACGATCGAGGCTCCGTAATCCGCCTTGTACTCGTTGAAGGATTCATCATCGATGACGCACTGGAGCAGTTCCTTCACGTCGTACTGCTGACCCGGCTCATCCGTGAAGATGTCGAAGACCTCCTCGCTCTTTCGAGCCGGCTTGACCGATTCGAATGGCGCACCATGACTGGCAGGTGTCGCCATGTCGGCATGCACCAGACCTCGCAGACGTTTGATGCAGGCTTCATCATCGGGTTCATGGAAGTCGATCGTTCCCGAGATGGACGCATGCATCTCGGCTCCACCGAGTTCCTCGGTGCTGACTTCCTGTCCAATGGCGGCCTTGACCAGTGCGGGTCCGGCGAGATAGAGACCACTGCCCTCGGTCATCAGCAACGTGTCGCACAGGACAGGGAGGTAGCCACCACCGGCGACGCAGTTGCCCATGATGGCGGCTATCTGCGAGATTCCGTTCGCGGAGATCACGGCGTTGTTCCGGAAGATTCGACCAAAGTCGTCGGTGTCCGGAAAGACATCCTCCTGCAGAGGAAGGAACACGCCGGCGGAATCCACGAGATACAGAAGCGGCAGTCTTGCTCGCTGGGCTATTTCCTGTGCACGAATGATCTTCTTGCAGGTCATGGGGAAGAAAGCGCCGGCCTTCACGGTCGCGTCGTTGGCGATGATCATGCAGATCTTCCCGCCGACGGATGCAATCGTCGTGACGACACCTGCAGCGGGTGCACCGCCGAATTCCGTGTACATCTCCCAGGCCGAGAAGAGTCCGCATTCCAGTTGAGTCGACCCCGGATCGATCAGAAGTTCGAGTCGTTCTCTGGCCGTCAGTCGCCCATGGCGGTGCTGACGATCAATTCCCTTGCTACCTCCGCCCTGGCGGATCTGTTCCGCCTGGGCGATGAAGGCTTCCGTTGTGGCTTGAAGCGATGATTTCGACATCTCATCAGGATAGCGGACAACTGCAGTAGTCAAAATGCCAGCGGGCGATGCCGTGTGGCACCGCCCGCTGGGGTTTTTATCTGCGTTATAAGGATCGCACGCCCGTGCAACCCGTCAATCACACGGGTTAGCAGTGCGACCCCCACATACAGTCACATTCATTAATCATCAGACCACCTCCTTTCGTGAGCCCAACCTGTCTCAGCCGTCGCCGGATGTGATCCGGCCGCCGAGTTTCTGCTCCCTTCGGCGTCCCAAAGGGCACATCGCCCGTGAACGAGTGCTCACGGTCGTCAAGGGTCATCACGGCTCCTCGGGGCTCGCTCGGATGGGCGTGATGACGCCTCGATAGGAATACTATCGCCCTAGTTGGCAAAAGTCGGCCACAATTTCCGGACTCTTGTTCAGCACTTCACAAAGGGCCTCACGGGGGTCTAACGGAGGAAATCGCCGTCATCCTCATCCGGTACCGGGCCATCCAGACCATCTGGGTCGTCGTCGTAGACGACCTCGAGCTCATTTGAGGCCGCTTCTCCATCATTGGATTCGAGTGCCTGCATCTTGTCCCAGTCGTCGATCGAGATCAGGACTTCCCGGGCAACGGATCCCTTGTGTTCTCCGAGGATTCCGGCCATCGCCATCTGGTCGACCAGTCTGGAAGCCCGGCTGTAGCCGATTGAGAGTCTTCTCTGAACCAGCGATACCGATCCGCGTCCTGATTCGATGATTATGCGCACAGCCTGATCGAAGAGTGGATCTCGTTCCTTGTCGGCCTCGCCACTTCCGGCCAGACCGTCGGCTGGTACCTGAATCAGACTGCGTTCGAATGTCGGGCCGGCGACTTCCTTGAGGAAGCGGACGACTTTTCGTGTCTCGGCATCATCAACCAGAGTGCCCTGTGTTCGACATGGCTCTGGTGCCTGGGGTGTCACCATCATCATGTCGCCATGACCAAGGAGCAGTTCGGCACCCTTCGTGTCCATGACGATTCGACTGTCCATGCCGCTGGAGACCTTGAATGACAGTCGACAGGGCATGTTGGACTTGATCAGACCCGTGACGACATTGGCCTGTGGTCGTTGGGTGGCCAGAATCAGATGGATACCGACCGCTCTTGCCTTCTGTGCGATCCGGACGATGTGCTGCTCGACTTCCTTGGCTGACATCATCAGATCCGCCAGCTCGTCGATCACGAAGACGATGTACGGAAGCTTTCTGGGAATCTTGGCTTCCTCGAGTTCCGTGCCGGGATTGAAGATTTCCTTCTTCTCTTCCCATGGAATGTTGTTGTAGGACGGAAGATCACGAACGCCCGCTTCACGCAGCAGCTCGTAGCGTTCCTCCATCTTCCTGACAGCCCAGGCGAGCGAGGCGGCGGCCTTGCCCGTTTCCGTGATCACCGGACAGGCCAGGTGGGGGATGTCGCCGAATTGACTCAGCTCGACCATCTTGGGATCGACGAGAATCATCTTCAGCTCATCGGGTCGTTTCATGAACAACCAGGACATGATGATCGTGTTGATGCAGACGCTCTTGCCTGATCCGGTCGTACCGGCGATCAGCATGTGGGGCATGCGGACCAGATCGGCCACCAGTGGTTCACCGCTGGAGTCCTTGCCCAGGAACATGGGCAATGTCATGCCTTCGGCCGCACCACTGGAGATCAGTTCGCGAAGACGCACCTTCTCGCGTTTTTCATTGGGTACCTCGATGCCCACGGCGGTTTTACCCGCAAGGGTCGGAACAATTCGTATGTTCTGGGCACGCAGGCTTCTGGCCAGATCGCGTGAGATCGCATTGAGCTTGGAGACCTTCGTACCGGGTCCCAGTTCGACCGAGAACAGGGTGACGGTCGGTCCTGAATCTATGCCGACCACGGATCCCTCGATGCCGTAGACATCGAGCGACTTGACCAGGGATTCAGCCTGTCGTCTGACGGTGGCTTCGGCCTGGGAGGAGAAGTCGTCCTCTGGTTCACTCAGCAGTTCAACGGAGGGGAAGGTGTAGCCTTCGTAATCCTCTCGCTGGATGTCGTCATCCGTCGCCAATTCGGTATTGCGAGCACCCATACGAAGGGGAAGTTTCGCGATCTTGGCTCGAAGTTCCGCCATGCTCAGCTTGGGCGCAGCTTCGTCCTCCTCGTCTTCGTACTCGTACTCGTCTTCCTCTTCCTCTTCCTCTTCTTCCGCATCGGCATCTTCATCTACGTATTCGTAGTCGCCGTCATCCTCGTCCTCTTCTTCCTCTTCTCCTTCATCGGCATCGTCGTAGACCGCTTCCTCTTCCCACTCCTCCTCTTCCTCCTCCACGGGCTTCTGTGATCGTTTTCTCGTCGTGGTCGATGGTCCACCGACCAGTGCGGGCTTTCGACGATTCCAGAGACCACCAAGCATTCCCTGACCTTGGGATGGTTTCTCCTTCGTCCGGAATGCATTGAACAGTCGTCGTGGAAGTTCAAGGATGAATTCATCGGCGGCCACGATGGCACCCACCAGAAGAACAGCCAGCAGGATCAGCATCGATCCGAAGGTAGAGAACAGTGGGACCAGTGCATTGACTGCAGCATGCGCGATCAACCCAGCCGGGGCACCGGGAATCACGCCCCAGTTGGGCAGCAGCAATGCATGCAGGCCGGAGAGCGAGATGACCATGACGAGAAGGCCACCCATCCGCAACGCGACATGCGGTGGTCGATGACCAGCAGCTCTGAGAATCAGCCAGCCACCACCACCAAGAATCAGCAGCCAGCTGCTGAGTCCAAGCAGTCGATAGCACCAGAACGACAGCCAGCTGCCGGCGGCACCACAGAGATTGCTGACCGGTTCGTTATGCACGGCGACCAGATGGGAGGGCCAGTCTCCAGCGTGAAAGCTCACGAGCGAGGTGGCCAGGAAAAGCCAGGCCCCCACGGCAACGATCCAGAGTGACCATTGGAGCGGGACGTTGGCGGGTGCTTCAGCGACGTTGGCGGTAGATTTCTTTCGTGTCATACGACAGCATCTATCGGCAGAAACTCGCTTTTCGACGTAGTAATCGAGGATTTGAGAACAACAAATAGGCAAGGACGCCGTGTTGGTGGCACAATCCAGATCCATGCCAGAGGCGTTTCAACCCGAGGTCGTGTCCTGGACTGCTCTATTGGGCCGTTGGATGGACTTTGCGCGAGCTTCAAGGGCGTTGCCCAGAACTCCCGAGGGCGATCAATGGCGAGATTCGGTCACCCCGATGATCACGCTCCAGGCCATCACATTCTCACTCTCCGAGATGGAGTCGGTCAGACCAGCGGAGCGACTGCTTGGTTGGGATCGAGCGGATCTTCTCTACGAGGAATCCATGGAAGCGCTTGATGAGGCCTGGGGTCCGGAGATGCCGGCGGACATCGTCGACACGATCGAGCAGGCGGAAAAAGCCCTTGAAGGTGTTCTCGACCGTTTCCATCTGGTGCTCATCCATGACGGTCCGGATCCGATCATGATGCCCTCGATCGAATTCATCGATCCCGTCGGTGTGTACACGGTGATGGCGGAAGGTACACCCGTCATGCCGGGGAGTCCGATGGCCTGGTGGTCTCAGGTCGAACTTGACCGTGTCCGCTCCATCACGTTGCCCGGTGGTCTTCATCTGCTGCGATACCCCGTTCAGGTATGGCGATGTCGAAACGATCAGGATCTCTTCTTCGAGGATGTCGTGACGGATCTTGATACCCAGCTCGAACCCGATCTGCCCCTGATGGTGCCACGAGTGCTCGATGGTCTGATGTTGACCGATCCTCTGCCCGGTGCCGGCGATGTCTCGGCATTCCACGAACGCTTCATGGAATCCAACGAGCTGCCATTGAGATGGGACGTCACCGCGTGAACAGGCTGTTCCGGATGGTCTGCACATGCAGCATCGGAGTCGGCTCATGCTGATTGGTTATGGTGATCCGCTTGGCCATGTCACCACCATGCATGTTCCAGAGCGATCGGACACGATCGGGGCAATTGCATTGACGAGAGAGATGCAGCAGCACGATGTGCTGCAGATTCGAATCGGCATGGATCCGGCGGACGGCATCCAATGACTCCCGATTCGAGAGATGCCCTCGTCCTCCCATGATCCGTTCCTTGAGAAAGGCCGGTCTGCCCGAAGCTTCCTGCATATCGCGGTCGTAGTTGGATTCGAACGCCAACGCGTCGAGATCGACGAAGGCCTCGAGCAGATGCCCGGGAACGTGGCCCAGATCGGTCGCCCATCCGAGTCGACATCCATCATGTTCGAATATGAAGGCCGAGCAGCCGGTGTCGTCATGGGCCACATCGATGCGGCGAACACTCACACCGACGCTGGATGTCTCCGTTTCTCCAGCCACTTCCAGGCAGCTGACGGGAACACCGAATCGACAGGCCGTTTCCATGTGCGAAGGTCCGACATGCACCTTGAGTCCCATTCTCTGCACATGACCGGGCCAGCTTGTTCCAAAGTGGTCCCGATCCATGTGTGTGACGAAGAGTCCTCGCACATCGTGAATCGAAAGCCCCACCGATTCCATGCGCAGTCGAGTCTGCTTGATCGAAAGTCCCGCGTCGATGAGGAAGAGCTCCTCGTCGATCTTGAGCACGGTGCAGTTCCCGCCGGAGCCGCTTCCAAGTACACAGAAGGAAATGGATGTCATGTCAGCCGGCGCCGCCTCGATTTCGCCGCTGGAAACCGTGGCAGATGGGATTGGTGCTGGCTTCGAGGAAATCGAGATACTCACGGACAATCGGATCGTCCCTCTGCTCCTCCAGAATCGCCTTCGCCTTCGTCATGGAGATGTTCATCCTGTAGAAGACCTTGTAGACCCATTTACGACGTGCGATGTCCTCCTGCGACATGCCGCTTCGCCGCATGCCGATGACGTTCAATGAACCACAGGTCCCGGTACAGGTCATGGTGAACCAGGGTGGAATGCTCTGCGAGGTGGCATAGCCACCACTGACGAAGGCCCCTCTGCCGACGGACGCGAACTGCCCCACGGCCGCGTTGCCGCCGATGATCGCACGATCCTCGACGATCACATGCCCTCCGAGTGCGGCCCCGGTGGCGAAGGTGCAGTTGTTGTGGACCTGAACATCATGTCCGACATGGGTGTTGGACATGAAGTAGTTGTTCGAGCCGATACGGGTCGGTTCTTCGGTCTTTCCCCGATGAGCGGTGAAGCCTTCCCGGAAGGTGTTCTCATCGCCGACGAGTATGCCCGGTCGCGACTGCTCGGGATCGAACCCGAGGTCCTGTGGGGGACCGCCGATCCTGGCACCCGGATAGAGCATGTTGCCATGCCCTATCTCGCAGTAACCGTGAACCCAGTTCTGGCCCATGAGCCGCGTACCGGCCTTGATTCGAACCGGTCCCGTGATGATGCAGTGAGGGCCGATGACGACATCGTCGTCCATCTGGACATCACCGTCGATGACAGCGGTTGGATGGATGGTGGCAAGTTCTGTCATGCCTCTCATCCTATCATGGTCAACCGGTTCCAGACCGGACCTTCATCGCGAGTTTATCTGATGCATTCCCCTCACCCAGCCTCCATTCTTGAGATCGTAGACCTCGGGCGTCTGTCCTATGTAGAGGCGTTGGCCCAACAGCGGCGTCGACAGCAGGAAGTGATCGCATTGCGAGAGTCGGCTTCGCCCCGGATGGATCTACTCCTTGTGGAACATGATCCGCCGGTGATCACGATCTCGAATCGTCCCGGGGCTCGATCGCATCTGCTGGCCAGTGATGAACAGTTGGCGGCTCGTGGTGTCGAGGTTCAGCCGACCGATCGGGGTGGAGATATCACATGGCATGGGCCTGGACAGCTCGTGGCCTATCCAATTCTCGATCTGAATCGGCTTGAACTCCGACTGCATGCGTATCTGCGATGGCTCGAGGAGATCGTCATCCGGACATTGGCGAGATACGGGCTTCATGGATTCCGGGATGAATGCGCCACGGGCGTCTGGGTCGGGGATGATCCGACCCGTGCTCGAAAGATATGCGCCATGGGTGTCCGGGTCAGTCGCTGGGTGACCATGCATGGTCTGGCCATCAACGTGTGTCCGGATCTGTCCCACTTCGATCTGATCGTTCCATGCGGTCTGGCTGGCCGTGGTGTCACGAGCATGCAGGCGGAGCTGGGCGACTCGGCACCAGACATGATGGAGGTCTCGAACACCCTTCAGGAGGAGTTCAGGATCGGTCTTCGGGAATCAGGTTGATCCAGTTCACTCGAGCGTGAGGTTGAGCTCTTCGGCGATGTCCTCCGTGATGTCGTCACGATCGGGATATCGCAGGAAGGTTCTCAGGCGGATCTGAAGCATCGCGGAGTTCGAGTCGCCTGTGCTGAATTCATCATCGGTCGGAATGAATCGGAAGACGGTGTCGATCTTCTGCCGATCGGCCACGACGTTCACGGCAGCGACCAGTTCGCGATAGCACTTCTCCAGCTGCTCGGAAGTCTTGGCATCCTCCTCGGCGATGGCCTCCTGCTGGAAGGACTGGAGCTGCTGGGCGATGGCCTGTCCCATCTGGAGCTGGGCCTGATGCTCCTCCTCGCCGGGGGTGAGATCCTCCATGTTGGACTTGATGGTGTCCAGCTGGTCGATGAGGACCTGGGCATCTTCTGTGAGTCGTTCACGTAGAGCGGCTCGTTCCTCGACTCGTTCCTCCTGGCTCATGAGCAACGGAAGCAATGCGCCGATGTGGACATAGGCGACCGACTGGGTCGACTGTTGCGGCTCGACGCCCCATGAGAGTCGCCCGTCGACCATCTTCAGGTCGCTCATGCTTCCATCCTCGGCCTGCAGCGTCAGCTGCGAGGCGGGACCGAGTTCGGGCGCCTTCTCCATGTTCCATGCCATGGCGTTGTTGGAGGAATGCACGAACATGGCGATGCACGATCCGACGAGCAGCATCATGGTGGACCAGGTGATCAATCTTTCGAATCGACTCATGGTTGACTCCGAGTGTGGACAGGGGACTTCATTCGTTCTGATCGAGAATCGACAGGAACGCTTCCTGGGGAATCGTCACCGAGCCGATGGTCTTCATCCGCTTCTTGCCGGCTTTCTGCTTCTCGAGCAGTTTTCTCTTTCGGCTGATATCGCCGCCGTAGCATTTGGCGGTCACGTTCTTGCGATGGGCCTTGATGGTTTCACGGGCGATGATCTTGCCACCGATGGCGGCCTGCAGCGGTATCTCGAACTGATGGCGGTCGATCTGCTTTCGCAGCTTCTGCAGGATCACCCGACTGCGTTTCTCGCTGTTCTCGCGATGGCATATCAGGCTCAATGCCTCGACCGGACTGGCATTGACCAGTATCTGGACCTTGACCAGCGTGTCTGCACGGAACTCGACGATCTCGTAGTCCATGGTTCCGTAGCCGCGGGTGATGGATTTCAGCTTGTCGTAGAAGTCGTAGATGATCTCGGCGAG
>DEYM01000101.1:0-24909 GCA_002364555.1 Phycisphaerales bacterium UBA3158
CATGTCGATCAGACGGCGGTCGTCGTCGTCCCTGGAATGGGTGATTCGGTCCAGATGGACAAGGCGGGCATCCTCGAGATCGCCGACCTATTCATCCTGAACAAGGCCGATCACGCCGGTGAAGCTAAATTGGCTCGAGAGCTGCTCGATATCAGCACGGGCCGTCCCATCTGCGAGACGATCGCGACCAAGGGTCAGGGCATCGAGGAACTGGTCAAGGCCCTGTTCCCAACTGCTGGTTGATCAGACCAACAAGCCCCATTCAAATTTCCATTGAAATCCACAAAGCTGGATTGATTCTTCAATTCCCAATCCATTCATTGCTTTGGATCGCACTCCATGTTGGAATGAAAAACAGCCGCAAATTTCAGCAACAAATCGCTGGTGTTGGGTATCGAAGTGCATATGAGTTCCTACCCGCTGAGAATATTGGGAGAATCAAGATGAAACGTATCTGTACAGCCCTTTCCTTATCTTCAATTGTCTTGTTCACGTCCATGTCAATGGGCGCTGGTGAGTGTGAACTGAAGAAACTTCCTGCAGATATAGATACCGCCTACTACTTTGGCAGTTCTGTATCCATCAGCGGAGATACAGCCGTAATCGGCGCTACTGGATCGGATGTTGATTCATTTGAGAGTGCTGGTGCGGCCTACATCTATGTCCGTTCCGGATCCAAATGGATCAACGAAGTCAAGTTGGTAAGTCACCCTCTTCGAGCCAACTCGAGATTTGGTGCCAGTGTCGCGATCAGTGGAGATACCGTTGTCATCGGCGATCACATGGCTTCAGAAGCCCAGATATTCGTATTTGATGGAAGCGAGTGGATCTACGAGACGACGCTGTCAGCTTCGACCCCTACAGACAGCGAATTTGGTTCAAGTGTCTCGATTGATGGTGATACGGTCCTCATCGGAGCCAGTGGTTACGACCTTAATGGCGTTAACAGTGTGGGTCGGGTGTATGCATACCAGCGAACCGGAACCAATTGGTTGCTCCAGTCGGTTCTTTCACCAAACAACCCAGAAGCCGGCGGCCGATTCGGAGAGGCTGTCGATCTTGATGGTGATCTGGCGGTCGTCGGGGCTCTCACCAACGGCGGTCCATTCGATGTTGACAGTGGTTCAGCCTACATCTTTGTGCGAAGCGGAAACATCTGGCAGCAGGAAGCCCTGCTGGCCCCCGAGGATCTCGATCATGGGGACTATTTCGGCAGCAGTGTGGCCATCGATAACGGCACGGTCGTTGTTGGCGCGTGGATGCATGACATACCTGGTGAGATAAACCACAGTGGGGCCGCCTATGTCTTTGCTCGTAGACCAAACGTTCCAGCCACCTGGCAACAAATGGACAAGATCACAAGTCAGGAGACTACCTCCTGGGCCGAGTTCGGTTGGAGCGTTGATATTCTCGACAACACGATTCTGGTTGGAGCCAAGAGTAATCGTGGTCTGGATGGAGGTCCTGGCAGTCCACGACCTGGTTCGGCGCATGTGTTCCAGAAAAACAACGACGAGTCATGGAGTCAGATCGGAAAGTTCTACGCCGAAGACGGCGAGGAGGATGACTGGTTTGGTTACAGCGTGGCGCTTGGCCATGGGAGTGCCGTTGTCAGCACGCACTACGACATACAGCAGGATCCCTTCATACATCATGCCGGTGGAGCGTACTTCTATTGTGGTGACTGGATCGAAGACAACAACGGAACCGACTGTCCGGGCGATTCGACGGGTGACAACGTGGTGAACGTGAATGACATCCTGGCCGTGATAAACGTCTGGGGCAATTGTCTCGACTGTGCAGAGGACGTCACGGGCGATGGTGTGATCAATGTCGACGACGTGTTGCTGATCCTGAGCAATTTCGGCCTGGAATGCCCATGAGAGAACCGGCTCGACCGACGAATGCCTGAATGGATCAGAGACCGATGATCCACTGCTGGTCATCGCGGCCTTCGGCACCTGCGAGGTGTGAAACCACGATTCTCCTGATATTTCACAGCCCCGACCCCCCTTGGGGTTCGGGGCTTTTTCCTGCCCCTGACTCCGGCGGCCAAGAGCCCCACTCCGGTACAATCTGGCTCGCATGACTGGCACTGAATCCGCACCCGTGATGCCCTCCCAATCGCAGTCCAGCGGTCCCGTGACCGAACTGGCCCGCGACATGCGTCTCTTCGACATCACCATGGTCGGTGTTGGCGCCATGATCGGAGCGGGCATCTTCGCCCTCACCGGCATCGCCGCCGGTCATGCCGGTCCAGCACTCATCCTGGCCTTCTGTCTCAACGGCATCCTCACCCTGATGACCGCCATGGTCTATGCGGAACTGGGCAGCGCCATTCCCGCCGCCGGTGGTGGCTATCTCTGGGTTCGATTCGGCCTGCCCGGACCCTCCGCCTTCCTCGCTGGATGGATGGACTGGCTCGCCCATGCCGTCGCCGGCT
Organism: Phycisphaerales bacterium UBA3158; assembly: GCA_002364555.1. Classification (GTDB taxonomy): domain Bacteria; phylum Planctomycetota; class Phycisphaerae; order Phycisphaerales; family SM1A02; genus UBA1668. The sequence continues at coordinate 2,444 of DEYM01000101.1, forward strand.
CTCTCTATGCCGTGATCTTCGGTACCTACATCGTCTGGGGACTGCAGGTCATCTTCGGACTCGGTGAAGCGCCGACCGGTGTCGATGGCCATGGCTACGGAACACTCTTCGGCATGCCTGCCTGGCCGTTCGCGAAGGGGCTCACGCTCTTCATCTGCCTGGTCTTCCTCTGGATCAACTATCGCGGCTCCAAGGAAACCGGCAAGGCCGGCAACATCATCACGGTGGCCAAGATCATCGTGATCGCCATCTTCATAGGCGCCGGTCTCATCGCCATGTTGAGAGCGACCGGAAACGTGGCCGTCTCGGAGACCTACGTACCATTCATGCCCAACGGCTTCAGTGGCGTACTGGTCGCCATGGGACTGACCTTCATCGCCTTCGAGGGTTACGAGATCATCGTCCAGGCCGGTGAAGAGGTCGAGAATCCCAGACGGAACATTCCAAGAGCCGTCTTCTACTCGCTTCTGATCGTCATTCCCATCTACATACTCGTGGCGATCGTCTGCATCGGTGCGATGCGCATACCCGAGGATGTCCTAGCCGATACAGGTTGGTCCGCCTCGGAGACCTGGCGATATCTGGCCGGACTGGGGGAAACAGGCGTGGCCGTCGCCGCCAACGATTTCCTGCCCTGGGGACTCGGTGGCATTCTTCTGGTGATCGGTGCCATCCTCTCGACCATGAGCGCCCTGAATGCCACGACGTTCTCATCGACGAGGGTGTCATTCGCGATGGGACGCGATCACTATCTGCCGGAGGGCATGGCGAGGATATCGAGCAAGACGAAGACGCCCACCGTCGCGTTGATGGCAAGTGGCGTCATCATCATCACCGTGGCATTGGCACTGGATGCCGAACGGGTCGCCGGTGCCACCTGTGCGATGTTCCTGCTGGTGTTCGCCGCCGTGAACGTCTCTTCCATCACCATCCGACGAAAGTACGGCGACAAGCTCCGTTACGGCTATGTGGTACCCGGCTATCCGGTCGTTCCGATCGTGGCCGCCGTCGGACAAGTCGGAATCGCCGCCTGGCTTCTGGCCTCCCAGCCGATGACGCTCGCGCTGACGGCTGGTTGGATCACCGCCGGTCTGGCCGTCTACCTCCTCTATGCCCGAAGTCAGGAACACGAGTTCAGATCATCGGCCATCGCCTTCGAACAGGGTTCGACGACAGCCAGGGAATCCAACTACAGAATCCTCGTTCCCGTCGCGAACCCGGAGACCGCTCGACCACTGGTCGAACTGGCGACCCGACTCGTGGCGCCCGAATCAGGGGACGTCATCGCCCTGAATGTCGTATCGATTCCGGAACAGACCCCCTACTGGTCGACCAGACGGTTCGTCGAGGAGGGACGGAAGGTCGTCGACACGGCCACACGTCATGCCGTGGAAACCGGACACGATGTCCGAGGATTGGTTCGCCTGAGTCGCGATCCAGGCAAGTCGATTGCGGACACGATCCAGGATCGGAAGATCGATGCGCTCGTGATGGGATGGAGCGGTCGACGCCACGGACCCAAGGCCAGGATCCTGGGAACGGAACTGGATACGGTTCTCCGAAACACAGATGCGGACACCATCGTCCTTCGAGGCGAGGCACCGGAGACTCCGGAACGCATTCTGATTCCCGTGGCCAATCCCAAGCAGGCCCAGTTCGCCATCCATGTCGCGGAATCCCTGGCGGGTCCCTCGACCTGGATCGAACTCCTTCGAGTTCTTCGCTCCGATGAGAAGGAGGACAAGGTCAGGGAGGATCTTCGATCCGGGATATTCAACATCTCGGACCCCGATGAACCGGTCCGTTCACCGAATCTCGGACTCCCAATCGATCTTCGCTTCGAATCCTCTTCGGACGTGGTGGGCAGCATAGTGAACGCTGCTCAGGCGGCCGACCTGCTGATCATCGGTGCCGCTGCGGAAACCTGGCGGCAGAGACGTTCCTTCACCGCCCTTCATCGCGGTGTCGCAACCGCCTGGGATGGACCATTGCTCCTGGTGAAACTCAGATCCGGTCGAGCTCGCTTCGCCACCCAGCAGGTGATCGATTTCATGACCTCGAAGGAGCCAGAGGAATGAGCCTGACGGATCTGGACAAGATGAAGCTTCTGAGGCCCAAGTCAGAATGGACCGGCAAGTCGGAGAGATCACTGGTCAATCCCATACTGGCCATTGTCACAGCCACACTGGGCATTGCCGGTTGTGTCTTGATGATTCTCGGTGACGGTCACTTTCTGACATGGATCGGCCTGTTGATGTTCTCCATCTCCCTGATCGGTTTCAGCTGGACGAATCTCCGTGGTGTCTGGAAGGCCTGATAGGATCTCCCCTCACCCCCTTCAAGGAGCACACCATGAACGATTCATCACAACAACAGGGACAACAGGGACTACAGGGACCCGGCAAGGTCGCCGTCTGGATCGTTCTTCTGCTGGGCCTCATCGGAATCGTGATCGGTATCTACTTCATGGGCCCATGGATGCAGGATCTGGTCAACTCGACACCCGATGCCCAGATCGGTTCACCCACCAGCGAGACGACGACCGACTGATCAGTCGACCGGGTCACGCTGGACAATCGAGATATTCCAGATATCACCAAGCGATCCCGTGGATCCGATGCTGTTGCAACGATCGATGATCGTCGCCGCATCATCCATGGCCAGAGCTCCCAGGAGCCCGGCCTTGTGTCGCAGGATGTCCTCGAGATCCGCGGTCGTGTTCCGAGCATGACCGGATGGATACATCACCAGGCCACTGTCGAGCTTCGTGCCGTCATCGAGTTCGATCACCAATGAAGTCGGGATACCGTCCGGATACCGATCGTCATAGTCCTTGCCACCATGTTCGAAGTGGATCTTGTCCATCAACTCGTGCGTGACCTTGTTGCTGATCGCATCACGGCCATAGTCGGCCGGTGCCAGCATGAGGAGCTTCCACCATTCGTCGTTTCCATCAGTCAGGGCACCACTACCCTTTCCGGCAGCCATCTCGATGGCCTTTCGAAGCATGGTCGAGACGATGTACACCATCGAGTGATCCGCGCTCTGCCGGGTCTCGGGGCTGCGCTTGGCCGGATCGCCGATGATTCCGAAGGCTGGTTCATAGGCCACGATCGTGATGCCCTTGATCGCGCCTGGATTCTCCAGAACACCCGGATTGGCCGAGATCAGATCGATCAGTCCCTGGAGCGCACCGGCGGACTGGTGCTCGTAGAGACCCAGCTTGAAGTGCATGCCCATCACGGCGAAATCATCACCGGAAGTCGAGAGGACCAGATCGAATGGGCTGTCCCCATCGGTCGGTTCGAATTGTCGCCAGATCGCCTCCGGGTTGCGGAAGATGTCCCTTGGACCGATGAACCCCTTCATGGATCGCTTGATCGACATGATGGCGACTTCACTGCTGATGGCGGCTGAGGCACCCTTCGAATCGGAGAGCTGCTTGCCGGCACGGATGGCGCGCCATGGAATGTAGTGGGCGACCACCATCCCGATGGCGGACTCGATCTGCTCCGGGGTCGCACCGAGCATGGCGCCGTAGACGGCGGCCGAACCGATCGCACCATGAACGACGTGATCGATCTTGTACGACTTGAGACTGAAGACCTCGGCGAGCCGACCCCGGATCTCGTCGAGGCAGATCATGCCACGAAGCGCAGCGGCGCCATCGAGACCGGCCACCTGGGCTGCGGCTACGGGTACGGCGTAGAAATCGTTGTGCCCGAACTCGCCGGCCGTGTGACCGAGCTTCGGGTTGTATCCGAAGTTGGTTCCGTTGCTGTCCCATTCACGAACGGCGCTGGCGTTGGCGAGGATGGCCTTCTCCGGCGCGACCGTCGTGGTCGATCCGAACACCGTGGCCCCACCATCGGATGGATAGTCGAGCGCCTCGTCGCGAAGCACGCATGGTGCATTGGTCTGCAACGCCAGTGCGGAGAGACCACAGAGCACGCTGTCCGTGAAGAACTGGATCGTCCGGTGCTTGACCGAATCGGAGGGTTCACCCAACGACCCGTTCATGAAGTCGCAGGCATACTGGCCGATGGCAAGCGCCTGGTTTTCGTTTCGGGCAAGGGTGACGCAGCTGGCGGTGGCGGTACTCATCGCAGTGGGGCTTTCGTTTTTCTTGAATTGGGGGAAATGTAATCAGTCTTCGGACAGGAAGCGTTCGACGTTCTGGACCTCTTCGGAGGAACCCATCACGACCGGTATTCTTTCATGCAGCGATTTCGGCTTGACGTCGAGCAGCCTGGTGTCAGCGGCCGCAATGGATCGCCCGCCCGCCTGTTCTATCAACATGCTCATGGGCATGGCCTCATACAGGTAGCGGAGCTTGCCTTCCGGTCGATCGGTCGTCTGCGGGTAGATGAAGACGCCACCCTTGATCAACGTCCTATGGACGTCGGCCACCATCGAACCGATGTATCGACTCGTGTACCCGTTGTCATGCGCCCACTTCAGGTAGTCGCGATACCCTCCGGGAAATCGATCCGCGTACGCCTCGTTGATGGAATAGATCTTGTTGGTCTCCGGAATCCTCAGGTTCTCCTTCACCAGGACGAAGGAACCGATTGAGTTGTCCAGCACGAACATGTGCACACCGTTGCCGGTGGTGACGACGAAGACACTCGACGATCCGTAGAGGACATAGCCCGCGGCGACCTGTCGAGAGGCGGGATTGAGAATCATGTCCTCAGGCGATCCCTTCACACCATCACCAAGTCTGACGATGCTGAAGATGGTGCCCACTCCGACGGAGACATCGAGATTGGACGAGCCATCCAGTGGATCGAAGAGAACCGCGTACCGACCACCATCCTGGTGGCTTCGAAGGACGGTCGGCGTCTCATCCTCCTCCGAGACCAGCGCACCGATGTTGGCGCGGCTACCCAGACAGGCCTTGATGATCTCATTCGAGAGAACATCGAGTTTCTGCTGCTGCTCACCCTGGACGTTGGTATCGCCCATGTCACCAAGAACATCCTCGATCCGGGCTCTTCGAACCTTGTTTCCAATGCTCTTGCTCGCCAATGAAATGGCCGACAGGATCCATGAGAAATCACCGGTTGCACCCGGATATTCGCGTTCTTCGGCCAGAACATAGCTCTGGAGGGACATGAGGTTCTGTTGGATCTTGGACATGGGTAGATCGGAGTTGGTTAGAATGCCGGGCTCCCCGGAGGAAACGCCTCCGGTGAATCATAGAGGTCGATTGTAACGACCCATCTTGAAGACTCATCCAGACCACCCTGGAGGCCTCATCATGAGCCAATCAGTCATTCTTTCCGCTCGTCGAACCCCAATTGGCCGTTTCATGGGCGGCCTGAGCCGCGTGGCCTCGCCGGATCTGGGCTCAATGGTCATCAAAGCCGCTCTCGAGGATGTCTCGGGCAGTTCAGACCGAATAGACGAATGCATCATGGGATGTGTTCTTCAGGCGGGTCTGGGTCAGAACCCCGCTCGGCAGGCTGGTCTGAAAGCAGGTCTTCCCGTGACACTCAATGCCCAGACCATCAACAAGGTCTGTGGTTCCGGTCTCCAGAGCGTGATGCTCGCCGATCAATCCATTCGCGCAGGTGACAACACCTTCGTCATGGCTGGTGGTTTCGAGAACATGTCCATGTCGCCACATCTGGCACATGTTCGGGCTGGATTGAAGTTCGGTGACGGCAAACTCATCGATCACATGTCCCACGACGGTCTGACATGTGCGTTTGAGCAATGGGGCATGGGATTCGCCGCTGAACACACGGCTGACAAGGTCGGTGTCTCACGTGATGAAATGGATGCCTTCTCGGCCCGTTCCCATCAACGAGCCGCCAAGGCGACCGAGCAGGGCTGGTTCCAGAACGAGATCGTCCCACTTGAAGCCAAGTCAATCAAGCAGAAGGCCGATGTCACACAGGATGAGGGTATTCGTGGAGACTCCACCGCCGAGGGATTGGGCAAACTCCGTCCAGCCTTCAAGAAGGATGGAACGGTCACCGCCGGCAATGCCTCGCAGATCAGTGATGGCGCCGCCGCTCTGGTGGTCGCCAGTGCCGAAGCCGCTTCGGAAATGGGAGTCAAGCCCATCGCTCGCATTCTGGGTACCCATACCCAGGGCGTCGAACCCAAGAATCTCTTTGAAGCACCCGGACTCGGAATCGAGGCACTTCTGTCGCGCCACGGTCTTTCCGCCGGCGATATCGATCTCTACGAGATCAATGAAGCGTTTGCGGCTCAGGCCATCGCCAACATCCGGCACCTGGGTCTCGATGAGGACAAGGTCAACATCTGTGGTGGCGGCATCGCGCTTGGCCATCCGATCGGTGGATCAGGTGCACGAGTTCTGACGACCCTTCTTCATCAGATGGTGCGTATCGATGCCAAACGCGGCATCGTGAGCCTCTGTCTTGGTGGTGGCAACGCCGTCTCCATGCTGGTTGAACGAGACTGATCACCCGGGAGATTCGATTCGGTTTCCGAGGATCGGATGCATGAAGCGATCATGCGCTTGGGGTACCTTTGCGTCATGACCAAATCCGATACGAGCAATCGTAGACCGATACCCGGCAGACTCCTCCAGATGCTCGGCCCAGGTCTTCTCGTGGCGGCCACCGGCGTCGGTGCCGGTGATCTGGCGACTGCCGGATTTGCCGGTTCCAGGCTCGGGTTGATCGTTCTCTGGGCCATCGTGCTCGGGGCGGTCATGAAGTTCGTTCTGAATGAAGGTCTGGCCAGATGGCAACTGGCGACGGACACCACGTTGATCAAGGGCGTGTCGCGACATCTGGGCCGATGGGTGATGGCGCTCTTTCTGATCTATCTCCTGGCGTTCTCCTTCTTCGTCGGCGGTGCGCTGATATCGGCCACCGGTGTGGCGACACACTCACTTCTCGGATGGCCAGGAGATCCTGTTCAAGCCAAGCTCGTCTGGGGTGGCCTGGGAAGTCTCCTGGCGACGCTGCTCGTGCTCATGGGGGGATTCGCCCTCTTTGAACGTGTGATGGCGGTCGGAATAGCCATCATGTTCATCACCGTCATCATCACGGCCTGTCTCCTTGGAGCAGACATGTCCGAACTGGCCAATGGGCTGATCCCCCGTCGTCCCGGCGACGCCGAGGCACTCGATTGGACGGTTTCACTGGTTGGCGGTGTCGGGGGAACCGTCACGATTCTCTGCTACGGATACTGGATCAGACAGTCTGGACGTGTCGGAATGAACAATCTCAGGGCCTGTCGAATCGATCTTGCGATCGCCTATGTCGCAACAGCCGCCTTCGGTATCGCGATGCTTGTGATCGCCAGCGGCATCGAGGTGGAGGGAAGAGGTACGGCGCTACTCGTGAAACTCTCACAACGACTTCACGAGGCATTGGGACCAGGCGGTGCCACCCTGTTCCTGATCGGTGCCTGGGCAGCGATCGCGAGCAGTCTTCTCGGCGTCTGGCAATCACTGCCAATGCTGTTCGCCGATGCCTGTCGGTCGGTCATCGGACAACCACCACTCCCGCCCGAGGAACTCCCCCGGACCTGGACCTATCGAGTGTTCCTGATCCTTCTGGCGACCATACCGATGGTTCAGGCTGGTTATGGATTCGCCTCCGTGCAACGAGCCTACGCCATGTTCGGTGCATTCTTCCTGCCGCTGCTCGCGCTGGCTCTGCTGATTCTCAACCGCCGAAGATTGATCGGCACAGCCGCGAACAGACCATGGGCTGATATCGCCCTGCTGCTGCTGCTTGTATTCTTCGCCGGTATCGCCATCGACAAGATCACGTGAGATCATCGCCTCAGTGACCGATGTCCTCGGCCCAGAGGTCCGGTTTTTCGTTCTGGAGACGCTCCATAAGGGCTATGCACCGATCACAATCCGCATGGATCAAATCGATGCCCGCCGCCTCCAGCCACTCCTCGGCCCCCTGGAAAGTCGTCGATTCGCCGATGATCACCCTCGGGATCCTGTAGAGAATCGAGGTACCCGCACACATCGGACAGGGACTGAGCGTGGTCACGAGCGTCATTTGATCCCAGTCGCGCCGCCTTCCTGCGGAGCGAAGACACGACATCTCCCCATGTGCCGTTGGATCACCGGATTGAACGCGTTCGTTATGTCCACGTGCGACGATGGAACCATCTTGATCGACAAGCACGGCGCCGATGGGAATGCCGCCTTCGTTCCATGATTTCTCAGCCTGTTCAATCGCGGCGTCAAGCCAGGGTCGCCATCGCGGCTCTGTCGAATTCACTGGTCGCCTTCAACCGATGCCTGAATCATGTCGGCCTTGGTTCTCTTGAGCTGTTCCTCGTTGAATCGCCAACGGTTGGCGGCGACGACTCTCCAGGGCTGGAAGGCGTAGCTCTGCAGTTCCAGCGTCACGAGTTGATCGTTGCCGTAGTTGCGCGGAACCGACATGTCGACCATGGCCTTGAGTCCGAACAGACGAACCGATCGAATCACGATTCCGTCTGCAGACGACACGGTCGAGTTGAGATTCGACTTCCCGAGTTCCCTGACGACAGCCTCGTGGGCGGACTCGTCCATACCACTGGGCAGTTGAAAGACGACGGGCTTCTCCTGTTCACGAAAGTCTTCACGGGCCACACACCATTCGATGGCGGTCGCGATGACCTCCGGCACAGGTGCGCTGATGGGCCCATCGGCTCTCTGCTTGCCCTCCAGGGGAGGGTAGGAGGCGTAATTGGCACAACCTGCCATGAGCAGGGACAAGAGCATCAAGATGCTGAAAAGTCGCATGAGGTATCTCCGTCTGGTCTCTTCACCCTCTGGTGGAGGTTGGAATTGTAACAGCAGGCGATCCCCTGTCTGCACGCCTATACTTGACCACCTCTCATGCACCAGCGAATAGTCATCGGCATCACCGGAGCCTCCGGCGCCCCCTACACAGTCAGATTCCTCGAGCTCATGGCTCGTCAGGGTGTCGAATTGCATGTTTCCGCCAGTGCACTGGGAAGGCGACTGCTGTTCGAGGAGCAGGACATCCGCCATTTCACCAGCGAGGCCCTGGTCGGCTCCGAACTGGCTGACCAGCTCATCATCCATTCGGACAACGATTTCGGAGCCATCATCGCATCAGGCTCCTTCCAGCATGATGGGATGGTCATCCTCCCCTGCTCAAGCAACACGCTCAACTCAATTGCCGCGGGGATCACCAGCACGCTGGTCCACCGAGCAGCGATGGTCTGCCTCAAGGAACGCCGAAAGCTTCTGATCGCCCACCGTGAATCCCCATTGAGTCCGATCGACATAGAGAGCATGGCATCCCTGACCAGAGCCGGCGCAACCATCGTTCCACTGGCACCGGGTTTCTACATGAGGCCTGAACGAGTCGAGGATCTGATCGATTTCATGGTCGCCAGGCTCATGGATCAGCTCGGCTACGATCATGGTCTGAAGATTCGCTGGAAGGGCGAGGCCGACGAGGTCAGCTCGTAGGTTCAACCTCGTCGCCACCAATGGAATGGACGACGGTTCCTGTCGGCGGATTGATCAACAGAACCTCATCGCCGATCTCGAGACCGCCGACTATCTCCACATAGAGTTCTGAGTTTCGATTGATGTCCACGAGCTGCTCGATGTATTCATCGCCGTCGCGAAGATAGACGTATACATCCCGTCCTCGACGATGAATCGCCTGGATGGGAACAAACAACGCATCGACGACCTTGTCCACGAAGATATCGACCTTCACCCTCATCGATGGCTTCAACGCGAGATTGTGATCCTCGTCGAGCTCGACTTCAACGCCGTAGTCCCGACGGTTCGGATCCCGCCAGCCACCATCTTCGGCCAATACACTGACGCCCAGAACAGTTCCCTCGATGATCGCATCCGGAATCGCATCCGTCTTGATCATCGCACTCTGACCAGTTTCAACCAGACCCGAAAGCGCTTCGTTCACCTTGACGTCGGCCGCCATCCGATCGATGTTCGGCAGCACGATGACAAGCTGATTCCTGTAGAGCTTGCTGCCAACCTGAAGAGCCTTCTCGTTGTCCCCCCGTTTGCCACGGTTGATGGTGGATCCGTAGACCACCATGCCGTCCGATGGTGCGAACACCTCGGTCTGGGTCAGTTGAAGCTGGTACTTCTCGAGCCATTCCTGACGGGATTCAAGGGCCGCTCCGGCGGCCTTCATGTTGTCCTGTGCAGAACGAAGTTCGGCGGCTGTGCGTTTGTCCGTTCGACCCATCTCCGCAATGGCCTGATTGCTGTCGCTTTCCTTCTGGAGCTTCTCCTTGAAGTAGGTGTACTTCTCGTAGATCTCCTTGTTGGTGTTGGCGGTCTTCAGCGCGGATTCCTTACGGAGCAGATCGATGGATTCGCGATCGAGTTCATCCTTCGAGAGGAAATTCTTCTCGTAGAGCTCCTTTGATTTCTCATGCTTCTCCTTGAGCCGGTCGTATTCCTTCTCGGCCGTCAACACGGCCAGATCGAGCTTCTCGCGTTCACGAAGGACTTCCCCCTCTTCCCACGACTTCAAGGCCAGCTCGGCCTGATCGACCTTGACCTGGGCCTTCTGCATCTCCGATTTTCGGTATCCCTCGGAGATCTCGAGGCTCGCCTCACGGTTGCGAAGGGTGTTCTCCGCACCAACCACGGCATCCTCTGAATTCTGGATCTTCTCGAGAATTCCGGCATTGTCGGTTCTGAAGAGGAGATCACCCTCCCTGACGTTGATGCCCTCGTTGACGATTTCAACCAATGCGTTGTTGTTGCCATCCAACTCGCAACGGACCTCGACCTGCTCAAGAGCGGCCAGTTCACCGGAAGCGGGGATGGTGATATCGAAGGATCCCAGTTCCACTTCATAGAGATCCGCCTGATCGACGACACCGTTGGAGTAGCTGGACCCGTCACTGGCCAACCAGGCTGCTCCAAGCATGATCATGGTTGCACCCGCGGCGACAAGAACTCCCGTACTTGTCAGGCCGCGTCTTCGGTTCGATATGGACTGTGTATTCATCATGGTTGGGGACCCATTCAAGCAGGTGCATCTCCATAGGACAAGTCTTCTGTCGGTTTCATCTTCATTCCAGGAAGGGTCTCCATCATCCCGTTGGCACGGATTCTCAACTGGCCCGTGTAGAGGAGATATTCGATGATCGATACCTGGAGGTTTCTGAATGCTCGAGCTCGACCGTTTTCAGCACTGCGTAGGCTGTTGATGGCGTTGAGCTGTGTATTGATGTCGACGTTGTCAGGATTCAGTTCGATCGATTCGATGTTCAGCTTGGCGATCTCAACGCCTCTCTTCTCGAGATCGAGCGCAAAGAGATTGGCGTCGATATCCCTGATGGCGGCTCTGATCTGGACCGCGGCCTCATCGATGTCCTGGGACAACTGAATTCGGTTCCGTTCCAGAATGACCTGGACCTCACGGACCTTGAGTTTCTCGATCTCGCGATCCAGTGGTATGCCCAGACCGATTCCGAGGTTGAAATCGGTTCCCCCGATCTCGGGAACGAAGCTGCTGGAACCGTCTTCATCGACTTCGGAGGGAATGGCGATCGAGCTGGTGAGATCCAGATCGGGCAGAAGCTGGTTTCGGGAGTTCCTCAGGCGACGTTCAACATCGACCACCCGATCGCGGCGGGTCTGCAGATCGAGCCGTCTTGACAGGCCCGAGACCAGGGCGTCGTTCGGCGAGACCTCCGGTGGTTCGATCGCAAAGGCGACTTTGTGGATCTTGACCCTGTCCTCGAGCGGCCAGTTGATCTTGACCTTGAACTGATCGACGGCCAGACGGTAGGACTCCCATCTCGAGGCCTGCTGCGCCTGCTGCTGGAGGGCGGAGTTCTCCGCGAGTGCAGCGGCTGTCAATGTTCCACGACCGGCCTTGTACAGGGCACGTTCCTTCTCGGCGAGCTTCTGATAAAGTTGCACGCTGGTCTCACCATTGCCGATCGCCTGTCGCTGCACGAGCAGATCCAGATAGTCACGGACGATCTCGAAGAAGTACCGTCGGCGGAAATCCTCGAATCTTCTGGCGGCATAGGTCAGATCGCGTTCGGCCTGAATCAGATTCTCCTGAGCAATCGGTCCCGCATCCCTCAGCAGTGGAATCTGGGCACCAAGAACGATCGTTCCAGATGAAATCGAATCGAGAGAACCGTCGTTGATCGAATCCTGAAGCGTCTTGGCGAACGAGGCCAGGTATTGAGCGGACACCTCGCCTCCGTAGGGCAGCCGTTGGGTCACTGTGAATTCGTTGACGATGCCCATGGAGGATTCATAGAGCCCATCATCGCCGTTGGCATCGAAATCGAAACCGACGGTATCGAAGAGTCTCGGGCCCCAGAGATGTCTTTCCATCAGGAGGCGAAGACAGGAGATGACATAGTCCTCTTCCTGATACTGGTATTCCCGCCCATGCTGGGTCGCCCAGTCGAGTGCCTGGGCGAGGGTGATCGTCTGACCCGATTCCGCCCCTTTTTCAAGGGCATCAAGCCTCTCGATCACATCATCAATGTTGTCATTGGGATCGGATTCGTAGCTCAGAGAGGGGCCGGAAGGATTGAAGGTTGGTGGGTCCGGCGTGTCCATCGTGCCGTTTGAAAGCTGACTGTTGGCCCAGCTCTGGGGCGCTGGAACAGCATCACCCCTCGCGCTACCGGTCGAATCATCAAGCAAGGCGGCGACCTTGTCGTCAATCTGGTTGAAGGATGAATAGCAGCCCGCCAGAAGACATGAAAAGCCCGCTCCGACAGCCAGATGGCTACAGGAGCGAACGATCTTTCGGATTCGGATCGGAACCGGTTTCATGGGGAACTACTCAAGCCACATTCTATTCATCTTCCAGACCACAGGGCGTTCACAAACCGTTGATCAGTGCCTGAATATGAGCGAAGGCCTACTTCTGTGCTATATACAGGGGTAAGGAAAATCATGGCAGAAGAGAAGAACACCCTATTTGACCGACCCGGCGGATACGCCATGCCTTCTGGTGCAGCCGGGGTACACCGAGAGGTGGCGGCATCGAACGCCAAAATGATCCTTCCTGGAGATAGTGAATCCCCGTTTGTGGCCTCCTCAGAGGTCCCCAAACCACTATTCGAGGCGATGGAACCAGATACCAGGGTCTACCTGGGCGACTGTCGAGAGGTGCTCGCCAATCTTCCTGATCGCGGCAAGGTCGATCTCGTATTCGCGGATCCACCATTCAACTGGGATGTCCCCTACGACGAGTGGAAGGACGACATGTCCAGAGCCGAGTACGAACGGTTCACGTACGACTGGCTCGATGCGTGTATCGATGTCCTGTCACCTACGGGCAGTCTGTGGGTCAACATCCCCGATGACACGGCAGCCGAAGTGGTCATGCATCTCAAGCGTCGAGGTCTGACCATGATCAACTGGTGTGTCTGGCATTTCCGTTTCGGCCAATGCCGCCACTCGTCATTCATCATGAGCAAGGTCCATGCGCTGTATTTCGTGAAGAATGCCGATGAGCGAACCTGGAATCCCGATGAAATCCTTGAACAGTCCGATCGAGCCAGTGTCTACAAGGACGCCAGAACGATGGCCAAGGACACCAACAAGGGCATGCGTGTCCCGATGGATGTCTGGTACGGCTCCTATCTGGGACGCATCCAGGGAAACAACAAGGAACGTCGGCACGGGCATCACAACCAGATTCCAGAGGCCTATCTGGAGCGGGTGATCCGATCCACCTCGAATCCAGGCGATCTGGTACTCGATCCATTTCTGGGAAGTGGAACGACTTCGACCGTCGCCAGAGCACTCGATCGTCGAAACATCGGCATCGAGTTCTCGGAGACCAACGCCAGAAGCGCCTGGGAACGAATCACATCCATAGGAATGGTCCGGAGTGGAACAACCGGCGGGAGCTCGGCCATTCAATCCAAGCGATCCCCCAAAGGCAAACCGAAAGCCAGCTCATGAGCGTCAATCTTCAGAATGCGGATGAAACCATCACGCTGTTCGAGAAGGCAGCGGCAGTCATTCTGGATGATCCCAAGCGGAAGGGTTCGATCGTTCGTCTGCCATCAGAGGGTCATCTGATCATCAGTGGAGACCTGCATGATCACCTCATCCATCTCGGGAAGATCCGTGGACTCGCCAACCTGGAATCAGGCACGCACCGACATGTCCTTCTGCAGGAGCTGATCCACGGCCCGAACCTCACGCATGGCTGCGACCTCTCCTACCGAATGCTGGGGAAGGTGGCCGAGGAAATCCTGGCGTTTCCCGGTCAGGTCCATGTGGTGCTTGGAAACCACGAGCTTGCCCAGAGGACCCGGAGCGGTGTGAGCAAGGGTGGCGGCAACAACGTCGAACTCTTCAATGATGGACTTGGAATGGTCTTCGGAACGGAATGGACCCGGGTCGCCGATGCCATCGATCAGTTCATCGATGCGCTTCCACTCGCGGTGATCACGGAATCGGGGCTCTTCTGCAGCCACTCCCTTCCAGCGGTCAATGCCATGCCCCACTTCGATCCGAAGATCCTCGATCGGACGCCCGCCGATGCTGATCAGCGTGGACCTGCGGGATCCGCCTACCTGATGGTGTGGGGTCGCAAGTTCACACAGGCGCATCTCGAGTCACTGGCCGAGGAGTGGAATGTCTCCATGTTCTGCGTCGGTCATGCCTGGGTCGAGATGGGTGTCGAGTCGAGCCTTCCCGGACTGGTCGCCATCAACAGCGATCATGAGAGGGGATCGATCATCTCCTGGGACCTCGCCAATGAACCGACCGTCGACGAACTCATGAGCCGTGCCCGGTATCTGCAGACCATCGGGAGTCCGCTGGTATGACATCCCCCGTCATCGCCATGGAGATATCCCAGCGAGATGGCGGTGTGGCCGTTCGTTGCCCAGACGGTTCCGTTCTGGTCGAGCGTCTGACATCGTCCACCCGACGCGGGGATGCGCTGATGCCTGCCGTGGAATCGATCTGCCGTCAGGCTGGAATCACCCCCGGAGATCTCGAGGGTATCGGTGTCTCAATCGGCCCCGGAGGATTCACGGGTCTTCGTATCGGAATCGCAGCGGCGAAGATGCTCAGCTGGTCCCTGGACATTCCACTCGTAGCCATGCAGACGGCTCTCCTGGCGGCGGAGACGGCTGAAGACCTCGATGGTCTGATGGCCGTGGTCCTGGCATCGAAGGATGACACCTGCTGGTTGACTCTTGTGGAGGGCTCATCCGGTTCACGCTCGATCTCACAGGCGGGAACACTGGTGGATCCGGAGATGTTCCTGGCCACGATCCCCAGGGTGGATCATCTTCTTGTCGACGAACATCTGCCCGAGTCCATGGCCGGACACGGGCTGACGCCTCGAAGACCGGAATTCGATCCAGCGGTCCTGCTTGAAATGACCGAGAGGCGATTGGCTTCCGGCGAGACGCTGGACCCTCTGGAGTTGAGCCCCCTCTATCCAAGAGAGCCCGAAGCCGTCCGACTCTGGGATTCCAGGACCGGTAACTAACGCATCGGAGCCTGGAAACACAACTCCTCATCGGATCCTCACCTCGGATCCCGTTTCTTTCATCGATTTGCCCAAGTCGTGCTGGAAGTGACAAAGTGGTGTGGAATCGAAGGTTCGAGCCATCTGGAGGCCCTCTGAGGCCTGTTTCATTCAAACAGTTCCCATTACTTCCGGGACTGGGCTGAACTGGCCCCCTTGATTCGCCGATTGATGCTGTGTCCGGGGGAAACATCACCCGGCAGAGCAACAGAATCCTGCAGCAGCGGGCAAGAAAGGACTGATCAAGATGGAACCCCTCGAGCGACTTATTCAGGATGCAGTGACTGGCGAGATCAAGGCCGATCGCGCGTGTCTGCTGATCGTCGGACAGGATGATTCAAGCCGACACGTGATCGTGGATCAGGTTGAATCAACGGGTCATGTCTGCCTTGTCACCGATTCCCTAGAGGAAGCTCGCGACATTCTCGAAGCCCACGATGCAGTAGATGCATTGATGATCGATGCCAACCATGGCGGGCGTGAAGCGATCCGTCTCATTCGTGAAGCCCAGAATAGAGTTCCCTGGATACGAGCCATGGTCTGGTCGGACCATCTCGATCCGATGCAGACCCTCGAAGCCATTCGAGAAGGCGCATCGGACTATCTGGTCATCCCGACGGACATCGACCGTATCAACACGCGGCTCGATCAGCTGCTTGATAGAGTCAGATCCGCTCGTAACAACGAGAACCAGATGAACAATCTCATGGACACCTGCCGGGAGCTGACGGAATCCCGTGACGAAATGTCCGATCAGGTCGATGTTCTCTGCAACGACCTGGCCTCCGCCTATCGATCCATGAGGGATCAGATGTCCGACGCGGTCATCGTCAGCGAATTCAAGACACTGATCAGCCAGGAACTCGATGTCGAGGACATGCTCCGCACGTCACTTGAATACATGCTCCGCCGTGTTGGTCCGACGAATGCAGTCGTCTACCTCCCGGAGACTCCCGGTCGCTTCGGCATCGGGGCCTATGTCAACTACGACATGAACGATGGTGATCCGATGCCCGTCTACAAGGCGCTTGGTGAGGCCATGTGCTCCAGAATGCACACGGAGACGGAACTGGTCCGCTACGAGGATGGTGAAGCATGGGCTCGTTCCAAGTCACCGGACACCGAATCACTCACCAACATGGATCTGATCGCCTTCAGCTGTCGTCATAACGACGAGACCCTGGCCATCATCAGCTTCTTCCGTGACAAGGAGAATCCGTTCGATGATGAGACGGCTGGTCTTCTGGACAGTCTGCGATCCGTTCTCGGCGAACATCTTGGACGCATTGTCCGTATCCATAGACGTGGGAAGGCCGAATGGCCACGCGAGGACACGAACGAAAACCACAGCAACATCGACTTCGACCAGTCCAACAACGATTCTGAATGGGGTGACCAGGCGGCCTGATGAGGGAAGAGGCCGCCACTCACAGTTCATGATTTGGAGGGGATCATCCGCTCGAGCGTGCTCGGGCGGATGTCACTTTTGGGATCGATTCAACTGCGTCCGTAACGGCGTACCTTGCGAGGGGCAACGACGTTGCCGGGATCCCGACCCGAGAGGCGGATCCGATCCGATCCACCGAGCACACTCGTCAGATTCATGATGAGTTCATGCTTCGGGATGACCTTCAGATCGGTCTTCATGTGGATGGTCTTCTCAGGCCGTACAAGCCTGATCGACACCTTGGCAGGATGGGCTCCCTGGCTGGTCATCGCGCTGCCCGCCTGCTTGAGAATTCCAGCCGACATCTGGATCTTCTGCTCAATTCCGACCTCCCCGTCGTCGTGGATATCCAATTCGATGTGTTCAGTCAGGTAGCTGGGCGCATCCTCGGGCTTGAAGAGGCGCTCGACGATCAACTGCTTGTCGCCGTTTCGTTCATCCATTCGAGCGGATGCGAGTACCACGGAGTTGGGTTGGACCAACGCGCCGTTGGCTGCAAAGGCTTCAGCGAAGATGACCGCCTCGATGCTGCCCAGTCGATCCTGCAGTTCGATGACGGCCATACGGCTACCGGCGGATCGACCCTTGTTCACCGTGATGTTGCGTACATGGGAAATCAGTCCTGCAACGATCACCGGGCTTCCGGGACGAAGCAATTCGAGATCCGAGACGTTGATGGAAACGAATGGGCGGACAATGTCGGCATACTCGTCTATGGGATGCCCCGACACATGGAAGCCGAGCACCTCCCGCTCGTAGCCGAGCGTCTCGAGCCTGGACCAGCCGGGTATCGACGGAAGTGGCGAGATCTCGTTGGGCGACGCCTCTTCGGTGGCGGTATCAGGGGCGCCGAACAGACTACCCTGGCCCTGCTCCCGGTCACGCGCTTCGCGTTGACCGAACTTGAGAGCCGATTCGAGTGCGGCGATCATCGGTGCCCTGCTGTCACCTCCATGCAGTGAATCCATCGCACCACTCTTGACCAGGGATTCCAGGGTCGCCCTGTTGACGGCTCTTGGTGGCACATTCGCACACAGGTCATGCAGTGAAGAGAACGTGTGTTCCTCCCTTGCCTTGATGATGGCTTCGATGGCCGATCGACCCACACCCTTGATGGCTGACAGACCAAAGCGTATTCGTCCATGACAGGAGTCCTTGGGCTCGTCGGGATTGAATACGACCGTGAAGGTCGCATCCGATTCGTTGATGTCTGGTGGACAGACCTCGATACCGACGTGTGGAGACTCTTCCTGGTGATCCGGCCATCGAACATGGCGACACTCGTCGAGATACGGAGCCCAATCCTCGGTCTTCTTGGCCTGGGATTCGAACGTCAGAACCGCAGCCATGTACTGGACCGGGAAATAGGTCTTGAGATACGCGGTCTGGTAGGCGATGATCGCATAGCCGGTGGAGTGCGATTTGTTGAATCCATAGCCCGCGAATTTCAGGATGAGATCGAAGAGTCGTTCACCTTCGGCTTTCGACATCCCCTTCTCGACCGAACCCTCGAGGAACTTGGCCCGATTGGCGTCGATCACCGAATGCTTCTTCTTGCTGATGGCCTTGATGAGCGTGTAGGCGTCCCGAAGGGCCACACCACCGAGTTGGTGGACGATCTGCATGACCTGTTCCTGATAGACCATGATCCCGTAGGTCTCGCTGGTCAGCTCGTCGACGATGGGCTGCACCAACGGGACCTTGCTGGTTCCATTCTTGCGGCCACAGTAGTCGTCGATGAGTTCCATCGGTCCTGGTCTGTACAACGCGTTGGCGGCGATCAGATCCTCGAGCCTGTCCGGCTTCATCTTCTGGAGAAGCTGTCGCATGCCACCGGATTCGAACTGGAACACCCCGGCGGTCTCACCACGTTTGAACAGATCGAATACAAGTTCATCCTTGAATTCGAGTCGATCGAGATCGAGTGGATGATCCCCATCGCCGATTGTCCGTCCCACGCTTCGCCAGATCGATTCCTCGTCAAGCGTCTGACGAATGTGCTGTTTGGCCAGTTCGAGGGTCGAAAGCGTGCGGAGTCCCAGGAAATCCATCTTGAGCAGACCAACCTGCTCGCAGGTGGGTCCATCCCATTGCGTCACGACGTCATCGGAGCCCGAGGCCTTGCACAGCGGGACGATGTTGTCCAACGGCTGGGTCGCGACCACAACCCCTGCGGCATGCACACCGCTGTGCCTGGCATGATCCTCGAGTTGATTGGCGGCATCGATGACGGACCTGGACGACGCATTCCCCTGGTATTCGCTCTTGAACTCGGATGACTTCTGGATGGACTCGTCGATGGTGATGTTGAGTTCACCAGGTACCAGATTGGCCAGCCTCTGACCCTCCTGGGGAAGCAGTCCATGGACTCTGGCGACATCCTTGATGGCGGCACGCGCCTTCAAACGACCGAAGGTGACGATCTGCGCGACATGTCCGTACTTGTCCCGCACATAGCGGATGACGTCGGCTCGTCCATCCTGACAGATGTCGATGTCGATATCCGGATATTCGCTTCGATCAGGATCCGTGAAACGCTCGAACAGAAGTCCATATCGAACAGGACATGCATTGGAGAGACCCAGGACGTAACCGACCATCGTTCCCACACCACTGCCACGGGCGCTGGCGGGTATGCCGCGCTGCCTCGCCCAGTTGACGAAATCCCAGACGATCAGGAAGTAGGCGCTGATCTGCTTCGAGGAGAGAATTCCAAGTTCACGATCACAACGAGCCCGTATCTCCTCGGTGATGCCATCCGCTCCGTACCGCCAGATGAGGCCCGCTTCACACAGGTTCCTCAGGGCCTTGTCACAGTCCGCTTCGAGCGTCTTCTGATCGACATCGTCGTCCTCATCGGCATTCCACGGGCTCAACTCGAACTGATCACACCACTTGTTGAACCACTCCGTGAGATCGGATCCGTCGTAGACGGGATCCTTGGTGGGCCCCGAGACTCTCACGACTGGTGCGTGATTGGCATCGAAGTCGATGTCGACATTGCAACGGTCGGCGATTCTCACCGTGTTGGCGACAGCTTCCGGCAGGTCCTGGAACAGCGACTGCATTTCCTCGGGGGACTTGAGATAGAGATCCCTGGGATAGATCAGCCGTGTCGTATCGTCCCGGGTTTTCCCCATGGAGATGCAGCAGAGCGTGTCGTGAGTCTCATGATCCTCGCTGTTGAGGAAGTGGACATCGTTGTCACAGACAAGGGGTAGATCCAACTCCTCCGCGAGACGGATCAGATGCGGATTGATCGAATCCTGGTCCGCGACGCCGATCCGCTGGAGTTCTATGTAGAAACACGGTTCACCGTCGTCGTTGGTTCCGAATGCCTCCTTGTGCCAGCGAGCCTCCGCGACAGCCGAGTCCCAATGCGATTCACTTCCGGTCTGCTCGTACTGGACGAGAAAGTAGGCGATGGAACTTCCAAGGTGACCGTTGATCGCGATCAGTCCGTTGCCCCAGTCCCGAAGCGTCTCCTGATCCATTCGAGGTCGGTGATAGAAACCGTTTGCATAGGCATCCGAACTGAGTTTCAGCAGATTGCCCCAGCCCTCGTTGTTCTCGGCCAGAAGAACAAGGTGATAGCCACCATCCTTGCCTCCCGTCTTGGTCCGATTGCGACGATCGCCCGGGGCCACATAGGCTTCGATTCCGAGGATGGGCTTGATGCCCTCCGCCTTGGCCGCCCGGTAGAATTCAGCGCATCCATAGAGATTGCCGTGGTCGGTGATCGCCACCGATGTCATACCAAGCTCACCAACCCGCTTCATGAGCGGACGAATACGGTTCCCCCCATCCAGAAGGGAGTATTCCGTATGCAGGTGTAGGTGGACGAATCCGTTGTCGGCTTCTTTGCTCATGGTCAATCCGGCATCCCGCTCAAGTCCACCGATCATACAGGGCCATGGAAGCCCGTCACGCACCGATTCCGGATTGGGGTAAGTCCCTCGGTGGATGGGTATGATCTGTGGATGAATGAAGCAAATCAGGATAACGGAGCCGGTACTGGACCCGGCGGGTTTGGCGGCCCCAGGATCCGGTTCGTGAACCTCGGGGGCGATCGAATGGCCCAGGCATTCCAGATGGCTCAGGGACAACCCAATTGGGCCGTCCGGTTGGCGGTCCTCACATTCCTGCTGGTGGTCGGCATCCCGATTCTTCTGCTTCTGTTGATTGCCGGACTGGCGGCCTTCCTGGTGTTCATGGTGCTGTCCGGCTTCAACTGGTTCCTGAATCTCTTTCAGGGCAGTTCGAGGCAGAACCAGGGAAGACGCAACGTCAAGGTCATCAATCGCAAGTAGACGTCCTCACCGACGGGACTCACGACGCATCGGGATCCGATGTCTCCTTGCGAATCAACTCGAGCAGGTCCCCTCGCAGTTTTTTCGCCAGTGGCCCGACTGATCCGGCACCGATCGGACGAGTCTCGACATCACCAGTTCCCTCTTCGGGATTGGTTCTGAATCGAAGTCCACGCACTGGAAGCAGATGCCAGCTCGAGTTGGTCATGAACGCCTCGTCCGCAGCCAGCAGATCATCCAGCGTGAGATCGCACAACTGGACCTCCACTCCGGAATCCTGTGCACATTCGATCAACGCCTCCCGTGTGATTCCAGGCAGAACAGGTGAAATCTCCTCTCCCGGGGTCTGTTCACCTCGCGCCCTGGGCGTCTTCACGACACCATCCTTGATGATGAACATGTTGCTTACGCATCCACAGGTGATCTTGGCAGCTGGATCCAACCAGAGCGCTTCACTGGCCCCGATCATGGCAGCCATCTGCAGCGCATGTATTCGCGGCCAGTAGTTGATGGTCTTGTGTCCCGCCATCTGGGTCCATGGGTTGGTTCGTCCCGCGGCAATGGTGATCTCGACCCCCTCCGTGAAGAAGACCGGTGGATACGGCGTCGGTGGCTGGGCCACGACCAGAATGGTCGGATCGACATGACCATCCTCGTTCTGGCGAAGCATGTTCATGTTGCCACCTGTGACCGTGAGTCGAATCCTCGCCTCATCGAGATGGCTGTGCACGACGAGACGTTCAGCGGCCTCCGCGAGGGCTTCCGGCTGGAGACGAGTTGACATCAGCAACGATTTGGCCGACTCGGTCAGTCTCGCCATGTGCTGATCGACCCGGAATATCCTGTTGTTGCGTGCGTGCATGGTCTCGAACAGTCCCACTGCGTGCTGCAGACCACTGTCGAATACCGATATGTTCGCTTCCTCTTCGGGAACAAGTTCACCGTTCAGCCAGACATCCATTTGCTCATCCGTTCCTTCCACCCTGATTCGGGCAATGAACTGGAGAGCTTACTCGCTTGACCAGCCTCGTACGAGAAGATCGCCACTGGAGAGTTGTTCGATCTCAAGGGTCATGGCGGTCCTTGAATCGGCATTGATCCGGACTTCCATCACATGGTCGTCCGAAGAGGTGTCGATCACCGCGGCTGACCAATCGGCAACAGAGGAGGAACAGAGTTCTTCGATCGAGCCCACCACGGAATCACGGATGA
>DEYM01000101.1:25328-27300 GCA_002364555.1 Phycisphaerales bacterium UBA3158
GCGGCATCGGCACTGTCCTGACGCTTGGTCCATTGCGACCAGAGCAGTATTGCGAAGGCGATTATCAGAATGGCAGCGGGCATCAGGGAACGTCGACGATCATTGAACGATCGACGATCTGATCTCAGATCAAGTTGGGGCGTGTTGTTGCTCAGGGTGTCGCCACCTGATCGGCATACAGAACATAGGTCGAGTGCGAGGCGAATGGTCTGTTCAGGGCCATGTCGATGGTTCGCGTGTAGGGATAGGGCACATTGGGGCGGGCATTCTGGATCTCGACGATCTCCGCTCCGACCTGGTTACCGCTTTCATCGAAGAAGGTGAAGGCCACGCCGATGTTCCTCAGGAGATCGGTTCCATTGAGAACGCTTCCGGAGATGGTCATGCTTGAATAGTCCACTTCGCGGTTCTCGGGAACACTCACCGCCCTGATGCCACCGAATCTCGATGGTCGATACTGGATGGTCTTCCCGTCCTCGCCCTCGTACGGTGCGTAGAAGAAGGCCGACCTCGATGTGTAGACATCCTGTCCTATTGAGGCAAATCCCTTCTCGTCGTAGATCTTCTCGAGATCGGACTTCTTTCTCGACTCATCGAGCTTTCGTCTTGCCTCCTGCTGCTTCTTTCGCTTCGCCTCTTCTCGCGCACGGCGTTCACGAACAACGGAGGCTCTCGCCTGACGTCTGGTTTCCTCGACCACCTTGGTGTAGGCGGTGAAATCCTGTCCGTAGGTATCGTGGTCGACGACGAATTGTCGCAGGTCGTCGAGTTCATCCTGAAGTCCCGCGAGTGCCAGATTCGACTTGGCGAGTTCACGATTGGATTCCATCAGAGCGGCGGTCCGATCGAGAAGCGCTCTCCAGAGAACGGTTGAATCGGTTCGTTCTCCAAGACCGTCCTTCTGCAGTCTCTTGAGCGCTTCCAGTCGACGATCGTTCTGATCGAAGGCGGAACGATCCTCCATCGACTGGCTGGAGGTCTCATCCGCAACGACGGACATGGAGGAAACGCTGCCGGATATCAGGAGAATGCAGGTGAGTGTGATGATCATGATGGAGTACTCGCGGTTGAAATGACGGGCAGCAGCATGGACAGATAGAACCGGCTGCTTGATCAACAGTATTGACCAGGATCAGGTCAGGCTCTTGGTTTCACTGCGAAACCGCATCATTTGACGGCTCTGAAGGCTCTGGAATCGACTCGATCGGCGTGGTGCTGTTCAGATTCATCGTCTCGATACCCGGATCCTCGGATTGTCCGGACTCGACACCCCGAGCTTCGTTGCGGAAGTTTCGAGCTCGTTCAAGCAAAGACTCCGCCGACTCTTCCCTCGGCTCGAGATCAAAATGCCATTCAACCTTGCTGTGGGCCTGGAATGGCATCACCTCGAGGACGAAATCCGGACCAGGCAGATCCCATGCGGGTGCACTCGCCTTTCGACTGGTGAGCACGGGTTCCATGCCTTCACGCTCGATGCGGATGTCGTAGGTTCCGTAGTGGGTGAAATCCACCGAAAGCGGCGTTCGGCCGACCTCGCGATGATTGACCCAGACGAGGGCATCGGGAGGGGTGCTCGTAATCGAGAGCGTCCTTCGAATGCATCCGAGGGAAAACAGGAGTGTCCCGATGAGCAGGAGTGGAAGAATCGATCGTTTCATCAGCAGAAGTCTACCTAGTCAAACTCGTCACCGCGGAAGGTGGAGGCGAGATAGGCGTCCTTGACCGCTGGATCATTGATGATCTGCTTGGGCTCGCCTTCTCGGAGATTGCGACCTTGATGGAGGATGTAGGCTCGATCACATATGCGAAGGGTCTGCTGAACATTGTGATCCGTGACGAGAATGGCGATTCCCTGCTTGGCCAGAGTTCGAACCTCGTTCTGGAGCTCCTCGACGGTATGCGGGTCGACCGCTGCAAAGGGCTCGTCAAGCAGAAGCAGCTGCGGCTCCGTGATCATGGCTCGCGCGATCTC
>DEYM01000167.1:0-23402 GCA_002364555.1 Phycisphaerales bacterium UBA3158
GCCTTCTTGGTAGCGGCCTTCTTCTTGATGACAGATTTCTTCTTGGAAACAGCCTTCTTCGAGGCGGTTTTCTTCTTGGAAACGGCTTTTTTGGTCGTTTTCTGACGACGTGAGGAAGCTGTCGAAGAGGCGGCTGCCTTCTTGCGGTGGGTAGTCTTCTTCTTGGCGGTCTTTTTCTTGGCCACGCCGAATTCGCTATAGCGCCTCAAGGTGTTGTCGAAAAAGCACTTACGTCGTTGAATGGCCTCCACGAGAAGGCCCTTGAACGAAGCAATCTACCGGTCTTGATGGCTCACGTCAAAGTCAGAGGGTTCAATGGGATTTGAAGGGCCTAGAAGCCGCTTCAACCCTCTCAGTCAGAAATCATCGACCCGATCTGTCGGAATTTCTCATATCGGCGATCCACAAGCGTCCTGGGATTGAATCGTGTCAACTCGCTGAGTCGATCCACGATGTGCCGCTCGAGATTCTCACCAGCGGCTTGCGAATCACGATGAGCGCCGCCGACAGGCTCGATGACCACCTTGTCAACGAGTCCATTTCGTAGATTGTCCTCCGCGGTCAGACAGAGCGAATTCGCCGCGGCGGAATTGGTCTTCTCATTCGCCTCTTTCCACAGGATGGCTGCGCATCCTTCAGGACTGATGACCGAGTACCAGGCATATTGAAGCATGTCGACACGATCAGCCACTCCGATACCCAACGCTCCTCCTGAACCGCCCTCACCAATGACAATCGACAGGATTGGCGTATTCAGACGGCTCATTTCACGAAGGTTGACGGCAATGGCCTCAGCCTGTCCTCGCTCCTCTGCCTGAACACCCGGATAGGCGCCCGGGGTATCGATGAGCGTGACGATCGGCAGGCCATACTTCTCGGCCAGTTTCATCTTCTTGAGCGCCTTGCGATATCCCTCTGGATGGGCGCAGCCAAAGTTGCACGCAATGCGTTCTTCGGTGGTCCGACCTTTCTGATGGCCGACGATGAGGACCTTGAATGGCCCGATTCGACCCAGACCCGTGACGATGCTTCGATCGTCACCGTATTGACGATCTCCATGAAGCTCTCTGAAGTCACGGCAGACCATGTGAATGTAGTCGGGCGTCTGGGGCCTGTCCGGGTGACGGGCGATTCTCACGATGTCCCATGCACTGAGACTGCCGTAGATCTTCTCGAGCAGCCGATCGCGGTTCTCCCGGAGACCGGTGATCTCATCGGAGAGATTGTCCGCATCGGCTCTTGATTCGAGCGACTCTATCTGCCGCTCCAACTCGTGTATGGGCGCCTCGAAGGGCAGTGATATGGTGGTTGTTGCTGCCATCTGGTGTAAACCTCTTCCACCAGTGTAACGTGGTAGCGGCTGACTACATGCTCCATTTACCTATGAGAGGTCAACGCCATGAGTAAAAACAGCATCCAGATTGGATTTCTGGGCTGCGGTGATATGGGCGGCATGCTTCTTGAAGCAGCTCTTCAAGCCGGCATCCTCACCACTGAAACGGTCCACGTCGCCGAGCGTAATGCGGACAAGCGTGAGACGTTGAGTTCATGGGGAATCGACGCCGTGGAATCCGCCGCTGAACTGGCCGGTTGCGATCGGATCATCCTGGCCGTGCGGCCGCAACAATTCCAATCCGCGGCCGAAGAACTTGGCGACAGTGAGGATTCAAGACTGGCGATCTCGATCATGGCCGGAATCGGCAGCGATACCATTCGCGAATCACTTGGCGAATCAACGAGAGTCATCTGCTGCATGCCCAACGCACCGGTCAAGATCCATGCCGGTGTGACGGCCCTGATGCCCGCCCAAGGCAGCACCGACGAGGATCTTCGCTTTGCCAGTTCGCTCTTCGACACGATCGGCAGCACCGAAGTCCTACCTGAATCCACACTCTGGGCCGTGACCGCCGTCAGCGGCTCGGGGCCGGGCTACATCTCGCTGGTCGCCGAGGCGATGCTGCAGGAGGCTGTCCAACAGGGACTTGATCCGACCATCGCCAGACGGATGATCGCTCGCACCATCGCCGGCACCGGCCAGTTGCTTGTGGAACACGATGATGGACCAGAAGCGCTCCGGATGTCCGTCACCACCCCTGGCGGAACCACCGAAGCAGGCATTCGACGCATGCAGGAACTCGGGCTTGTGGAGGCCGTACGCAGTGGAATCAAGGCTGCACATGATCGAGGCGAATCACTGGCCGATGGCAATCAATAATCTCGTCGAACGAATATCCACCAGGCAAAGATCAGGATCACCAACTCGAAGATCAGCGACTTGCCGATGATCTGAAAGGCCGGGACGGTCTCCTCCAGCTCATTGATACGCTCAGTTGCGATCTCGCGCGGGCGTCTGTCTCCGGACCCTTCGCCTTCTTCACCCCAATCGCCCGAGAGAATCTCATCGAAACTGACTTCATTGTCCTGCTCGACCCATCTGCTGAGCAGACCGATGGTTCTCGAGGTCTCGGGCAATGGCCAGCGAATCACGTCAAGGACGATGCCCCACGGCTTCAATTGACCCAGAGTCTCCCTGCGTTCATTCAGGGACTTCTGCTCATCTTCAAGGTTGAGTTCACCTCTCTTGAGTTGTGATTCGTAGTACTCCTTTGCGGAGTCCGAACCTTGCTTCCTGATCTCGACGAGCTCTTCCTGATACTCCTTCAGGTTGTCCTCGGCGGCTTCCAGGGACTTCTCGCTCATGCTGACGAGTGTCTCCGTCCGGAACTGGACCATGCTGAGCGTGTCGTCGGCCGTGCGGATACCGAAGGTCGTGAACCAGAAGAGCACGGTGAACAGCAGTGCCACCAGTGTGGATCTGGTCATGACACCGAAGAAGACATTCACACAGAAGAGATAACTGAAGAACAGGGTCACCAGAGGAATCGCCAGGAAGATCGTGGCGTTCCACTCGCCGATCCTCCATCCGACGACCAGAAAGGCTCCGACGCAGAACAGACCGACCTGGAGGAAGACGAACATCAGGCCACCGAGATACTTCGTGAAGAACATCGTCGTCCGCCGTACCGGCTTCGACATGGTCAGCTCGACGGCTCCTTCCGAGAGGAAGGATGGAAAGATCGAGGAGGTCGAGATCAAGGCCAGGATCGTGGCCGCCCAGCCCAACCAGATGCTCACGATGAAGTAGGAGAAGATGCCCAGATAAAGCGTCTTCGCCCACTTGCTCCCCTCGTAGATGTACTCGCTTTCGACATCCAGAAGGCCGAAGAAGAATGTCATCCCCTGTTCGTTGAATCCGAAGGAGGCGAATCCAAGGATGACCACGACGGACAGCCCGAGAACGGTCTTGAACAACTTCTGAGCCTTCAGGGCACGGTAGGAATCCAGGAGAATGGCCAGTACAGCTGTCATGGCTTTGCCACCTTGCCTTTCACGGCCCCCGGCGTCGCCGCGTCCTCGCCGGTGGAATTGACCGCCCGCATGAACAACTCCTCAAGCGATTCACGAACCGGCTGGACCGATTCGATGATCACACCACCGGATCTGAGACGATCGATGATCGGCTGGACCTGAAGGGAGTCGGCGTTGGGCAGAACCAGACGCGAGCGATCGGATTCGAGAATGGTGACACCCGTTCCCAGCGATTCCTCGAGGGCTGGCGGAAGGTCGTCCTGGACAACGATCTCATATCTTCTGGAATCCGAGGTGAGATCATCGATGGTCCCCTCCATCGACACCTGTCCCTTGACCATGATCGCCACCCGGTTGCAGACCATCTCCAGTTCACTCAGAAGATGGCTGTTGATAAATATCGTTCGCCCCTCATCACGAAGCCTGATCAGCAGATCACGAATCTCCCGTCTGCCGACGGGATCGACTCCGTCAGTGGGTTCATCGAGCATCAGGATGCGCGGATCGTTCATGAGCGCCTGCGCGATGCCGATCCGTTGCTGCATCCCCTTGGAGAATTCCCCGACTCGCTGCTTCTTCCAGTCCTGCATTCCCACCAGCTCGAGCATCTCATCCACACGCTTGCGACGAACCTTCCGGGGCACTCCCGAAAGCGAGGCGAAATAGTCCAGGACTTCACCTGCCCTGAGATGCTTTGGAAATCTGTGGTGCTCCGGCAGGTAACCCACATGTCTGAGGGTGGGTTTGTGGCCGACCGGCTTTCCAAGGATGGACCCCTGAAGACGAGTCGGCTTGATGACCGTCATGAGAATCTTGACGAGCGTCGATTTGCCGGCCCCATTGGGCCCCAGCAGACCGAACACTTCGCCTTCATTCACACGCATGCTCACACCTCTCAAGGCATGCACACGCCGCTTGAAGGTCTTGTGGACATCGTTGACTGAAATCACAGCGGTAGCTGCCATGAATGATCCCCTTGTTGCGTTAAGTCTACAGTCTCGACTCGCCATACGGAGTCGAGGAGGACTATCCTGCTCACATGCCAAATGGTTTCAAGACGCTTCAGGACATGATTCACTCCATGGATCAGCAAGGTGAAGTCATGAGAATCCGCGATGTCATATCGCCTATTCTCCAGATAGCCGCCATTGCGGATCTGCACAGCAAGTCCACGGCACCACAGGTGAGTGATGCCGCCAGAGCATTTGATCCGGATCATGCCGATCGTGGCGGCAAGGCACTTGTATTCGAGAATGTCGAAGGCAGTGATTTTCCGCTCGTGATCAATCTCTTCGGCTCGTATTCGAGAATGGAACAGGCGCTTGGATGTCGTGACGGTCTTGGATTCACCGGGATTGCCAACACCCTCGAGAACATCACGGCCCCGAGGCCACCCGCCGGCATCCGGGACATCCTGTCGAGACTCAATTCCATTCGACCAATACTCAAGGCTGGCCCCAAGCTCCGACGTCATGGCCTCTGCCAGGATCGGGTCCTTCTGAGTGAACGCAACGAAGTCGACCTGACACGACTCCCGATCATCAAGTGCTGGCCGCTGGATGGCGATCCATCCGCCGTGGGATGGAACTGCTCACCCGAGGAAGCCGGGACCGCCAAGGGCCAGGGTCGATACATCACATTCGCAGGCATCCACACGATCCATGCCAAGGATCGAGGTCGGAAGAAACCACCATCACACAACATCGGCATGTATCGGGTGCAGTTGATCGACGAAACCCATGTCGCGATGCACTGGCATCTCCATCACGACGGAGCGGCCCACTGGCGTTCCTGGAAGAAGATCGGCGAACCGATGCCCATCGCCATCTGTCTTGGTGGTGAGTCCGTGCTTCCCTATGCCGCCACGTCGCCACTGCCACCTGGCATCAGCGAGCTTCTGATGGCCGGTTTTCTCAATGGCGCGGGCATTCCCATGGTCATGGGAAAAACCGTTCCACTTCGTGTACCGGCCAATGCCGAGATCGTGATCGAAGGCTATGTTCGCACCGATGCTGGCCAGATTGGCTGGGATCCCGAATCAGACGAACCTCTGGGCGAAGGTGCCGTCGTGGAAGGTCCGTTCGGTGATCACACAGGCTGGTACTCGATGCCCGATCGATATCCGGTCGTCGATGTCACCGCGATGACGCATCGTGAAAACGCCGTCTACCCGACGACGATCGTCGGCATCCCGCCCCAGGAGGACTACTACCTCGGCAAGGCCACCGAGCGGGTCTTCCTGCCACTACTCAAGATTCTGGTGCCGGACATCGTCGACTACCACCTTCCCATGTTCGGATGCTTCCACAACTGCGTGTTCGTGTCCATACGCAAGAGCTATGCGCTTCAGGCCAGGCGACTCATGCATGCGATCTGGGGCGCTGGCCAGATGGCATGGACCAAGATGATCGTTGTCGTCGAGGATGATGTGGACGTGCATGACGAGAAAGCCGTCATGCGATCGATATCGCGTCATTGCAATTTCAGACGCGACCTCGAGATCGTCAATGGACCACTGGACATTCTCGATCATGCCTCACCAAGACTTGGAGCGGGACACAAGATCGGATTCGACGCCACCACCGCGTGGGAGGGGGAGGAAGTCGCCGGCATCATGGCCGAGGAACCCCGCGAGGAATCGCCCGAGACGATCCTCGCTGCTCTGGATCGACTGGATCTTCTCGTCGATGTCCCTGAATGGGGATGTGGA
Source organism: Phycisphaerales bacterium UBA3158 (assembly GCA_002364555.1). GTDB lineage: Bacteria > Planctomycetota > Phycisphaerae > Phycisphaerales > SM1A02 > UBA1668. The sequence goes on from DEYM01000167.1 coordinate 6,080, forward strand.
CGCATGGTGATCATCGGCATCCACCGTGATGACGACAATCCAAATCATCCCATCGAAGTCATCGAATCCATGTTTAATGAACTCGACGAATGGTCTGGCTGCATCATCGCCATCGACGACTCGGCCGACATCACTGATTTCGACATGATGCTCTTCCACATGACGGCCAACATGGATCCAGGCAGGGATCTGGTGTGGAACGGCCATCGGCTCGGCATCGATGCGACCAGCAAATCCGAAACACACGAGAGAAATGGTCAGCCGGTCAGAAAATGGCCCCCACCGATCGCCATGGATCCGGAGGTCGTCGAGTTCGCCAGACAGTTCGTGTCCAGGAGTACGCAGGAAGCCTGATGTCCCTCCTGTCGATCACACGCGTCTTGCTGGTGGCACTGCTCGTCACATGGTCGTTTCTCGACTACGGATTCGTCAGAGGCAGCTACGGAGCCGTACTCCCGGGCTTCTGGAATCTCCTGGTCATCCTGATACTCACGATGTTCCTGATGATTCCATCCGTGGTGTTCCTTCCACTCTGGGTGCTCCCTCAGCTGTTGCAGAGATGGCAAGGCTCCATTCGAAAATCCCGGAACTGCTGCCAGGAGTGCGGTCACCCGCTCGAGGGATCTGCAGCGATCTGTGCCGAATGCGGCCCGCTTCAAGTCAGGATGAACACGCTTGATCGCTCGCTTCTGATCAGCTGCCTGATGATCTGGACAGGATGCTGGATCACAGGAACCCTCGCAGGTGAAACCATCGCCAGACTGGATGAACACCAGTTCATCCGATCAAGCGAGGCCGATTCGGGAGAATCCATCTCTCGAGAACGCTGGAAACCCTATTGGGGATCGCTGCATTGGAATCAGCAGTCCAAGACGGCGTTTGCGACGCTTCATGAAGAGTGAATCAATAGCCGGACCAGCCGGCATTGACCGAGGCGACTCTCTCGGGCTTCAGGAAGAAGTAGTACAACTTGCCTTCCGCATACTGACCACCCGCCAGTATTTCAGCCGCTGATCCCGTACCCATGTAGAGATCCGCTCTGCCTGGTGCCCGAATGGCGCCACCGGTGTCCTGATCGAGCATGAACTGCGTGAATGCCTTCTGCCCACCAAAGGTGTTGGTCTTGGTGTCGACGAGTACGACACCACCTCTGGGATAGACGGCCTTGTCTGTGGCGACGCTTCGTTCCGTCGTGACGGGAAAACCAAGGGAACCCGCCGGCCATGTGCCACCATCGTATTCCCTGAAGAACACATAGGAATCATTGTCGAGAATCAGATCCTCCACCTTTTCCGGATGCCGGCGATGCAGCCGCCGGACGGTCGAGAGGTTCAGACTCTTGGGATCGGCAAGTCCTGATTCCACCAGCGAGACGCCGAGTCCCTTGTAGGCCTGGTCGGTCTTGCCGTCGTAGCCGACGTACTGAACGCTTCCATCAGGCATTCTGATCTTGGCCGAACCGTTGACATGGGCGATGTAGGCTGAGAGCGGATCATCCAGCCATACCAGCTCGGTGCCATCGAACATGTCTCTCGCTTCGATCTGGCGGCGCGTCGGCCATGGCTCCAGTTGCCCATCGTGCGTGCGTCGCCCCAGAGGCTGGCCGGTCTTTGGATGCGTCTCCAGCTCGGATGGCCTTCGATACAACGGTGAATCATTGTCATCCTCCGCACCGGTCTTGCCATCCAGAATCGGCGAGTAGTAGCCGGTGAAGAGCACCGTCCCGTCGCCATCGCAGCCGACGGATTCGTAGACGTCGAATTTCTCGAGCAACTCTCTTCTGAATTCCTCACGGCTCGTGGCGCCGACCATGATCTCTCTCATGGCGACGACGGAAGCTCTCGCATGATCATGCTCGATGCCGCAATGCGGATACCACTCCTTCGTGGATGGCTTGTCGAACCAGGCGATGCTCTCATCCATGGCATCGCGAAGAAACAGGTCCTTGTTCTGCCAGGCGGAGTCGATATCGGGAAGCTGGTCCGGATCGGAGATCTTCACCAGAGCCGCTTGCCCTTCCGACAGTGGTCTTGAATAGTCCTTGGCCTGAATGTCCGCTCCAGCAGGCACCTTCTCCTGCGTGCAACCAGACAGTCCAACCAGAAGCAACAGCCCAAACAATCCATTCCACTTGCTCATTTCGATGCCTTCCTTGGTTCAATGGCCTTCGAAGCCCCCTCCGATGGGGCCGCAAACGCAGTCTACCTCCCCGAAGGAAGCCCTGTTTGCAGAGATCAAGGCGCCACCCCATCCCCTGAGCCGATAGAATGATTGTCGAACCAGTTCCCAAGGAGACGTCATGTCCTCGATTACCATTCTTCCAGCACTGCTCGCCATTGGCGGCATCGGCACAACCGAACTCATCATCATCGTGGTGATCGGTCTCCTGATCTTCGGACGCCGACTTCCTGAAGTGGGCCGAAACGTCGGTCGAAGCCTTGTCGAGTTCAAGAAGGGTGTCAAGGGAATTGACGATGACATCGATTCAGGGTCCAACGCACAGACCTCTCCAAAGCTGACCGACCAGTCGGTTGCCCGACATGAGGGCGATGTCCACAAGACTGCCGAGTCGGTCCAGAATCCAGGCGAAAAAGACCACTGAATCCAGTTTGCTACGACCCGTGGATTCCAATGCCGCATCCAAGCCGACGCCCACTGGTCGCATGTCCGAGATCGTGGGCTTGCATGCCTTGAATACCCCGAGAGACGACTCTTGATCCCCAGCACAGCATGCGGAGTACCGGCATGACCGCCCAGTCCATTGCAGGCTTTCTGGTCCTCGACAAATCCACCGGTATCAGTTCGATGAAGGCGCTTGCACGAGTTCGAATACTGGCCAGGGATACAGCCAAAGGTGCCAAGAGCGGACATGCCGGAACACTTGATCCACTTGCATCCGGCGTACTTGTGATCGGCATCGGTCGCCCGGCCACGAAACTACTATCAAGAATCGTCGGTGCCTCGAAGAGATACAGGACTGAAATCGATCTTTCCGGGTTCACGGCCAGCGACGATCTGGAGAGCGAGGTGGAGCCGGTCTCCGTCGAGGCACCACCCACACAGGACGATATCCAATCGGCCCTTGGACGTTTCGTGGGTGACATCATGCAGGCTCCCCCGGCATTCAGCGCCATCAAAGTTGATGGCAAACGCGCCTATCAGCTCGCCCGCGAAAACAAGCTCGATTCACTGCCGGCCCGTCCGATGAAGGTGCACGAGCTCACGCTCGTCAGCTACGAGTGGCCCTCGGTCACCATAGATATCCACTGTGGCAAGGGGTTCTACGTCAGATCTCTTGCTCGTGAACTGGGCGAAGCACTCGGCACCGGGGGCTACTGCGAGTCGATCAGGCGAACGGCCGTGGGGCCGTTCGATCTTGAACAGGCGAGAACGCTCTCGGACCTGCCCGATTCAATCAGGGAGGGTGATCTCATCTGCATCGAAGAGGCGATCTCGATGCTTCAAGAGGATATCGACGTCAAGGACGACGATCACGCTTGAGCCGACCGGCTCGACTGAAACGCTTCTTGCCGCCACCATTGGAACAACTGAAAATGTGCCTGTTGAAACAGAGTTTCGTGGAATGGAAGGATGATCTCATGGGAAGCCCCGACATCATCAGCCAGAAAACCAGTTCAGTCTCGAAGTTCGACCGTCCAATATGCTTCATTCAGAAAAACCTTCCATACTTCGTATTGCTTTCGACAGATGGAAAGAGCGCGATCCGGACAATGCCGGGGCTCCCTCGGGGAAGTGATCAGGTGAAGGCCCGCCTCACGAGGCGTCCTGCTGCCTTTGCGTGTGTTGCATCGGACACATGAACAGACCAGGTTGTCCCAGCTGTTGCCACCACCTCTGGAAATCGGGACGACATGGTCGATGGACAGATCCGCCACGGGAAACTTCTTGCCGCAGTACTGGCATCGGTTTCGATCACGTGCGAACAGATTGCGTCTGTTGAGACGAACGCTGTAGTCCGGCTGACGATTGCTGCTCGTGACCCTGATGATCCTCGGCGCGGCCACGTACCGACTGGCGGACCGGATCCAGTCATGGTCTCCGAGCTCGTATTGACGCTGAAGATCCGCCACATCCAGCCAGGATGAGATGTCGAAGGTTTCATACCGCCCGCCATTGACCGATATGACCTCGGCGATCTGACGGAACAGCAGAACGAAGGCCTGACGCACGGGGATGACCCGGATGGCCGCGTAGCCCCGGTTGAGAACCAGGACCGATTCGTCGAGTACTGACGGATATCCAGCCATCTATCTGAAGAAGACCTCCTCCGATGCAGTTCAGGCGAAAAATCGGATGCCTGACTGCTCCACTACATTTATATCGGGCTCAAAGGTCATAATCAATGCAGAAGATCACACGGAATCCTCTTTGGATTCCGTGTGATCTTGTCAAAGCGCGTCTGCAGAGGCCTCACAAACCGACCTCTCGCTGTTTGATTGGCCAATCGGCCTGATCCCTCGATCAGTGATCGTGGTCGTGATAGGTTCCGTCATCGTGGAAATGACCCTTTGCAGGCGTCACTTCCAGCAGTTCGACATCGAATACCAGCGTGGCATTCGGTGGAATAACACCACCGGCACCGCGAGCACCATATCCCAGAGTCGCTGGAATCTGAAGCTTGCGAGTCTCTCCGACCTTCATGGAACCGACGCCAACCGTCCATCCCGGAATGACTCGATTCAATTCGAATGAGATCGGCTCGCCTCGATCGACGGAGGAATCGAACTTGGAACCGTCAAGGAGATATCCGGTGTAATGGACCTTGACCGTGTCACTGGTGCTCACAGGCTCGACACCGGAACCTTCCTTGATCGTCCACCACATCAGTCCATCCTTGTTGGAACCGTCTGGAGCACGGTCAACTGCCATACCTGGGAGTTCCTTGGGCTTGACGTCCGTCTTACTCAACATCTGCTTCTTCTCCATTGCATTCTTGATCTTGGCTGCGGCATCGACTGCCTGCTTCTCGTTGAGGGTCATGTCCGAGCAGACGCTGGCCTGCTCACCGTTGGCTGCCGCGATCTTGACGGCCTCCTTGAAATCGACCTGCTTGACGTTCTCGATGATGACCTCGTCCACCGGCGAGGTGATGAACGCGCCGCCGCGGTCCTCCGTTGGCGTATCACGAATGGCATCGACGGCCTTCCTGCCGGCGATCACATGACCGAACACGGCATAGGCAGCGCCATCAGGCTGTGGCTGATCGAGAAACGCATTGTCCTTGACGTTGATGAAGAACTGATTCGTCGCCGAATCGGGATTGCCACCCAGACGAGCCATGGCGATGGTGTAGTTCTCATTCTTGAGACCGTTGGTCCACTCGTTCTTGATGCCGGCACCACCCGTTCGCTTCTCGTACTTCTCATCGAAACCACCACCCTGGATCATGAAGTCGCCGATGACTCTGTGGAAGATCGTGCCGTTGTAGTCCCCGGCATTGGCGTACTTGAGGAAGTTCGCGGTCGAGATCGGAGCCTGCGTCTTGTTGAGCCGCACGAGAATGTCACCCTTGTTCGTCGTCATGAGGACGTAGTCCCAGGCAGGCGAGGAATCCGAAGGATCCTCTGAAACCTTCGATTTAGCGGGATCGGCGACCTTTGTTTCACCCTGAGCGAAGGCAAAGGAGGACATACCCAGCAGGGTGATGACGAGAATCGAAATGGGAGCAAGGGAAATCGGGAATCGCATGAGGAGCTCTCTACTCTGTTTGATTGATGACATCCGACGACCAATGCATCGGAAGATGAAGACTGATTCAACCAGACAGGGTAGCCGACCCGGCCATTCGAGGCACTTGAACCACCTTAAATGACTCACCAGAGGTCATATCTGATCATCACGGCTGATTCGAATGTCCTCGATGGGAATCAGAGGCCCATGCCCCATACCGGGACACGGGGTGTCTCGCTTGGCGTCTTCCCAGGCCTTGCGGGATTCGAGGTTTTCAGGCCAGAAGGGCCAGGTCCGACACTGCTTCGGCCTTGATCCATATAGACCACAAACCGCCTTGCCTGGGACCTTCTCCCTGTCCAGAAAGACGCAATCCCAGCCATGGCTGGTGAGCCGTTCCTTGAGGGACCAGCCATCACGAAGCCTCCGAGCCCATGTATTCATGAAGTCGTCGACTTCCATGCCCAGTTCCGCGGCCATCTCCTCGGCTTCCTTGTCGTTGAACCAAACCGCTCCGGGAGGCCCGGTGCAACAGTTGCCGCATTGTGTGCACTTGAACGCCAGACCATCTCGATACCACTCTTCGTTTGATGCCATCTCACTCAGCTCCCACATCGAATTCTTCATGGTCATCTATCTGGAACATGAAGATCTCCGATTTGGGATGGCGAGGAGCGACACTTGCCAGCTCCTCGGGTCGGTCATCGAAGGCGACGCGATCAAGGGTATAGAAATCTCTCAGCACCCAATCAGCGGATTCGGCAAGCTGATCTCTGACCATCTCCTCGAGTTCCCGACGACTGGATGCACACGCCCAGAGAACCGCATGCGAGAACCCATCGGACAGAACTCCCGAAGGCTGGACGAGAACGATCGCATGCCAGAGTGTCCTTCCAAGCTCACGCCCGCCGGCATCGAGGTTGCGATCCTCATCCTCATCCAGAATGAGTGCCCATTCGTGCCTGAGCACCAGGAGCAGCTGATCGATGTCGCATAGAAGCGAGGGATCCTCGACCAGAATCGATCGCGTCTGGATGTGTTCGAACTCGCTCTCGGGTATCTCCAGCGTGCCAGCTTCCTGCTGGGACAGTCCATTGGCAGACAGTACCGCTTCCACCTCTTCACGACGCCCGGGCTCGACATGGATGGTCACCCGCTTGTCCTGATCGAGGAATATCTCCATGAAGGGCGCATCGGCATTGACACCGACCGCCAAAGACGTGTCCTCCAGGAAGATGTCCTCGAAGGCCTTCCATGTATCGAGGAAACAGGAGCAGGAGATGGGGCGTTCACCGAGAAAGATGTCCACTGATCGGAAAGCATCGCGAGAACCCATCTCGATGATTCCCGAGACCTGTTCAGGCAGCAGCTCGAAAAGAGCCTGGAGCAGCGAGGACAGACGGCCATGCGACAACACCACGAAGAAGGTGAAGGTATCGGGAACGTCCCCCCCACCTTCGACCCAGTCGACGCTGTACCCCTCCTGGAAGGGGCCGATCGGGACCGATTCGATGCCCAGTGGAAACTCGAACCCTGCGCTGACCACACGGCTGATGTCTCTTCGGATTTGATACGGGGGATTCACGAGGACATCGTATACGCTCGAGCCCCCGGGACGCTCGATATGCAGATATGCAAAGGAGACCGATATCGGGCTATCATCGGGCTGCTGATGCCTGAATCATTCCTCCTTCGGAGATCAACGTCCTGATGAGTCAACAACGATCCCAATGGGGCAGCCGCGTCGGATTCATCCTGGCAGCATCAGGATCGGCCGTCGGCCTTGGCAACATCTGGAAGTTCCCCTACATCACCGGAGAAAACGGTGGTGGATTGTTCGTTCTGATCTATCTGGCCTGCATCGTGCTGGTGGGACTTCCCATCCTGATTGCGGAGATCATGATCGGCCGAGCCGGACAGGCCCAACCCATTCTGGCTTTTCACAAGCTGGGCGGAGGTCGATCGGCCTGGAGTCTCGTTGGATGGCTGGGTGTGCTCAGCGGTTTCATCATCGCGTCCTTCTACATCGTGGTGGCCGGCTGGGCCATGGACTACACCCTCAAGTCCGTCGTGGGATTCACGAATCCGATCAGTGAACAGGCCGAGACACAGGCACTCGTGTATCGAGCGACCGCTTCCGACTCCGACATGCTGGAACTGGTGGTGGACTCGAGAACCCGCTACGAACTCGATCGCGCCGAGAGAAACTGGCGAAGACAGTTCTCCCCCTCCACCTGGAGCCACTGGAACATCTATGAGAAGGCCGTCGAAGCCAAGGCGGCTCCCGAGAGAGTGCGAGAGCATCCGGAAATGGCCGCCGCGGCCGATCAGGTCCAGAATGCCAGGCCTGAGCTGGAGAAGGCTCGGGAGGAGATCATCCAATCAAGCCGCGCCGAGGTGATGGCACTTTCCCCGATCGAGCGTCGCGATGAAGCGGAAACCATCAAACGCAGAACGATCATCCGCGATCAGGTCACGTCGGTGTTCATGGGAATTCTGGGCGATGGCTGGACAAGCACGTTCTGGGCCGCCCTGTTCATGTTCATCGTGATACTGGTGGTGGCCAATGGAATCAGTTCGGGCATCGAACGCACCTGTCGCATCCTGATGCCTCTGCTGATCCTGTGCATACTGGTCCTCGTCGTGTACGGGTTCTTCCAGAGCGGTTTCAATCAGGCCCTCGCCTTCGTCTTCAAACCCGATCCGACTGCGCTGGAACCCAAGGGCGTGCTGGAGGCGCTTGGACACGCCTTCTTCACGTTGTCGCTGGGAATGGGTGCGATGATCACGTACGGCTCATACCAACGCTCCCAGTCCGGTGGTCTGTTGAAGGAATCCGTGGCCATCGCGGGCCTCGACACAGGCATCGCCATACTGGCCTGCATGATGATGTTCCCGATCATCTTCTCCTATGGCCAGGATCCAAGCAGCGGACCGGGGCTGGTGTTCATGAGCATGCCTCTGGCGTTCGCCGAGATGGGCGGGATCGGAATGCTGCTGGGCATCATCTTCTTCGGATTGCTCGTGTTCGCCGCACTGACCTCGGCCATTTCGCTGCTCGAGGTGGTGGCGTCCTATCTGATCGATGGACATGGATGGTCCCGCCCGAGGGCCGTGTGGATCATCGGCGGATGCATATTCGGATTCGGGATCGTCTCCGCCTTTGCCAACAGTGCCGGTTTCAAGATGACCTCGTGGTTGCCGGGATATGGGCAGAGCTTCTTCGATACGATGGATCTTCTGACCAGCAACTGGATGCTTCCTCTCGGCGGGTTGATGATCTCCCTCTACGCCGGCTGGGTGCTCCCGGCCAGGATACGAAAAAACGAACTTTCCGACCTTTCCGGCTTCGTTGCCGGATCCTGGTTGTTCCTTGTCCGATTCGTCGCGCCGATCCTCGTGATCATCGTGCTGCTGGATAAGATCGGCTTGATTGATGTGGATGAACTTTCATTCCACCTGATGCACTGAAACCAACTACTGCAACTGAACCGGAGCGGACATGGACGCATTCAATGAATTCCTGGCGAACGTCAACGAGGTCATCTGGGCCGACTGGGTCCTGTACACCGTGCTTGGAGTCGGCATCCTGTTCACGCTCTGGACGGGATTCTGCCAATGGCGAAGTCTTACCCATGGTGTGGCGGTGACGACCGGACGATACGACGATCCGGATGATCCCGGTGCGATCAATCACTTCCAGGCGCTCTCCGCGGCACTATCGGCCACGGTGGGACTGGGCAACATCGCCGGTGTCGCCATCGCGATCGCCCTGGGCGGCCCCGGCGCCGTGTTCTGGATGTGGGTCGTCGGCATCGTCGGCATGGCGCTCAAGAGCACCGAAGTGTGCCAGTCCATGCTCTACAGGAATACGGAAGACCCCGACAATCCACATGGTGGCCCCATGTTCGTGGTCGCCAAGGGAATGAAGAAATGGGGACTCGGCTGGCTGGGATCGATCCTGGGCGTCATCTTCTGCCTGACGCTCCTCATATCGACCGTCACCGGCGGCAACATGTTCCAGGCGTGGAGTGTGGGTGATATCTCCCGTGAAGCGCTGGCCATGGACAACTGGGTGACCGGTGTGATTCTCGCCGTCGTCGTCGCCATGGTCATTCTCGGAGGCATCAAGCGAATCGGACAGGTCGCCGGCTTCCTCGTCCCCTTCATGTGCTTGATGTACATCATCACGGCCCTCATCGTTCTGGCTTTCCAGATCGATCAGATCCCCCATCTCATCGGACTGATCTTCCGAAGCGCCTTCTCACCCGCGGAAGCAGGAGGCGCCTTTCTCGGTGGTGCTTCAGGCTACGCCTTCCTCTGGGGCATGAAGCGGGCGCTGTTCTCGAGCGAAGCCGGCCAGGGCTCGTCCCCGATCGCCCACTCCGCGGCTCGTACCAACGAGCCTGTGAGTGAATCGGTCGTGGCCGGACTCGAACCCTTCATCGACACCATCATCGTCTGCACACTGACCGCTCTGGTGATTCTCTCCACGGGTGCGTTGACACGAGGCGGAGACGGCGAGGGACATGACGGCATCTGGGAAACCCCCCCCTCCGTCGTCGTAGTCAAGGAGGATGGCGACCAGCCGGGTTCCAAGAAGTGGGTCGTTGGCGAACCGACTGCCTTCAGAACAGAGGATGATTCCAAGGCGGTCATGGGCGGCAAGACGCCGCTGCCGGTCAGAACGTCGGTTTCACACAAGATCGATGGCAAGGGCTGGCGGGATGGCGACATGGTCATGGTCGTCGTCGAAGGCGATGACAAGGTGCACAAGAACACCGAGTCGAACAGAGCCGTGTTCTACGGCAAGGTGAAGATTCCCGAAGACACCAAGGAGGAGTCGTACATCCGCTGGGAGCCGGTGTCGACCACCGCAGGCCATGTCAACCACTTCCAGCATCTCGTCGATACCGGCAGAATCCAGCTGGCCTTCCCCGGGCTCTACAAGGAGTACAAGGGCGCATCCCTGACGGCCTATGCGATCAATCGGGTCATACCCGGGCTGGGCACGTGGATGATCCTCATCGCCGCATGGCTCTTCGCCATTTCAACCATGATTTCATGGAGCTACTACGGCGAACAGGCGATCGTCTTCCTGTTCGGTCGATTCAGCGAAGCCGTCATCCCCTTCTACAAGATCATCTACTGCCTTCTCATCGTGGTCGCCACGCTTCCCATCGTGGAGACGACCACCGAGATCGGCAACCTGTCCGATCTGGGAACCGGCATCATGCTCTGGTCCAATATCCCGATCATGCTCATCTTCGGAGTGATCGCCATGACGGCGTATCACAGCTACTTCCGAAGACTGCGATCGGGTGAAATCAAGCCGCACAACAAGGATTGAACGGACTCTTGAAAGGTGATCTCTCCATGCATCGCTGGTGCATCGCTTCCTTGACGGATGCGATCGAATCCGGGCTGCGGAAAGAGGAAGTCAGACTCCACGCGGAACAGTCGGTGCTCGGGCTGGATGCCCGCGACGAGGTGACTCTGCACGAACTGCTGGAGTCCTCCCTGAGTCGGGAGACCTATGGAGTCCATAGAGAAGTCCGCTACCCTCGAGCCAGGGCGCATCGACGTCGATCCGTGGGTGATCGATGCGATCTGGTCCTGACACCGGACGATCGACCTCTTCAGATCCCGGAGACGGCCGCCACCCTGTTCGAGGATCAGTCCGCGGTGGCGCTTGAAGACGCCTTCTGGCTCGAGGTCAAGGTCGTGTCCCAGTTCGTCGAGGAAGGCGGCAATGGAGCGTATTCCTCCAATCTGCTTTCGACTGTTCGCGAGGATGTCACCAAGCTCAGCAAGGACCGGGGAATCCTGCACGCTGGACTGCTGATACTGCTCTTCACCGCCACTCCCGAGATCGCTGAGCACGATCTTGGTATCTGGCAGGACAAATGTCTCGAGAAGGGACTGCCGATCGCCGCCCCTTGCAGTCGAACGATCCCGATATCCGATCGGAGAGGCAATCGCTTCTGCACAATCAGGATCTATCCGGTCCGCCACTACTAGCGAGTGATCACCTCGACGATGGCATCGGCCGCCTCCTCGGCGAACGACTTGCCCTCGTATGGAACAAGGGACCGCTTGATGGCCTGCACCTGTTCGGATCGACGCTGCTCGGAATCGAGCAGACCCATCACCTCATCGCGGATCGGTTCGATGCCGCCCCAATGAGGCACGAATTCGGGAACGATTCGACTACCCGCTATCAGGTTCGGTAGAAGCCGGTCCGGCGTGATCAACAGCAGCCGACCACCGATGCTTCCAACCGGACCTGTCCTGTAGACACCCACCATCGGTCTTTCGTGTCGCATGATGTCGAGTGTGACCGTACCCGACACCGCCAACACAAGTTGTGACCAGTGCAGAGCGGCGTCCCGCTGACCGACGATGATGTCGATGCGATCCTCGGGACCAAGATGACGACGGATACGACGCGCCTTCTCCTCATCGACGGCTGTCATCGCCACCACGATCGTCGGATGGACATCCCGCAGTCCTCTGACCACATCGATCATCAGCTGGACATTCCGGTCGATCTCCTGATTTCTCGAACCAGGCATGAGCAGAAGTCGTGGCGAACCCTGCTGGAAGGAGTCGCTTTCCGCAATCATCCGATCGATGTCGAGCTCACGGTTGATCGCCGGATGCCCGATGAATTTCGCCGGTATGGAGCGGGAGGCGAACCAATCGGGCTCGAATGGCAGAAGGCAGAGAACCTGATCCGTACATTTTCTGAGTTTCCTCGAACGCCATGGCGCCCAGGCCCAGAGCTGCGGTGCCGCGAGATGGACGACGCGGACCCCCTGTGGACGAAGTGCCTTGCAGATCGGAAAATTGGCCGCTGGTGAATCCACTGGAACCAGCCCATCCGGCTGATGTTCCCGGCACCATCGAAGAATCGACTTCTGAGTTCGACGAACTCGACGCACATGAGCCAGTGCTCCAAGACCCATGGCGGCATGTTCAACCGTGTTTTCATGCAAGTGTGCACCTGCCCTGGCCATTCCAGAGCCACCCCAGGCATGGATGGACCAGTTCGGATGCTCGGAACGCAGGCGATGAATGACGCTCGCGGCGAGGCGATCGCCACTGGGCTCGAAGGCGGTAAAAAGGAGTGTCTTCGTCATTTGAGGTACCCGGGACTCCTGGATCGGCTCATCAGATTGGGATTGTACGACCCTGAATCGATGGAGGCCGTTACCATGCCGTCCTTTGACTTCCCAGCCCCATCAAGGGGCCTTCATGAGGATCTGGATCAATGATGAAGCGAACCCATGACTGCGGCCAACTCCGCGAATCGAACTCCGGGGATATCGTCGTTCTGGCGGGCTGGGTGAACAATTTCCGTGATCAGGGCAAGGGACTCGCCTTCATCGATCTACGAGATCGCGGCGGGATCACCCAGGTCGTGTTCAATCTCGAGGATTGCGATGCGCAGACCGTCGAATACGCCCACTCGCTTCGTCGGGAGGATGTCGTCGCCATCAAGGGAGTTGTGCAGCCACGCCAGGGCAAAGCCAATGAAAAGCTGTCCACTGGAAGCATCGAGGTAATCGGTCAGACGATCGAGGTTCTCAACAGAACCGACAATCCTCCCATTCTGCCCGATGAACACGATGGCGAGAAGATCTCCGAGGAGGTACGACTGAAGTATCGCTACATCGATCTTCGACGGCCACGCATGCAGGAGATCCTTCGAATACGACATCTCGTGGCCAGAACCACACGGGAATACTTCGATGAGCACGGCTTTCTCGAAATTGAAACGCCCTTGCTCATCAAGAGTACCCCCGAGGGTGCGCGCGACTTCATCGTTCCGTCCAGAATCTATCCCGGGGAATGGTACGCGCTTCCGCAGAGTCCCCAGATCTTCAAGCAGATTCTCATGGTTGCCGGCTGCGATCGATATCTGCAGATCTGCAAGTGTCTGAGGGACGAGGATCCTCGTGCGGATCGTCAGGCCGAATTCACGCAGATCGATCTCGAGTTGTCCTTCGTCGACAGAGACGACATCCTCGATCTCATGGAAGGTTTCATGCGATCGCTCTTCAAGCAGGTCATTGACGTGGATCTCGGCGATATCCCGCGCATGCCCTGGTCTGAGGCCATGGAGCGATTCGGATCGGACAGGCCCGATCTTCGATTCGATCTGGAACTGCAGGACATCTCGGAGCTGGCGGCTCGAACCGATTTCCGCGTCTTCACCGAAGCACTGGCCAAGGAGGACGGCGCCGTGAAGGCCATTCGCGTCCCGGATGGAGCGGGCTCCTTCTCCAGGAAGGTGACCGATGGCTACAACGAGGTGGCCAGGGCACATGGTGCCGGTGGATTGCCCACCGTCAAGTACACAGCCAATGGATTCGAAACCGGCATCGCCAAGTTCCTCGATGGAATCGGCGATGATCTGGTGGCTCTGCTCGGACTTGAACCAGGCGACGCGGTTCTCTTCACGGCCGATACTCGTGACATCGCCAACACGGCCCTTGGCGCCGTGCGTCTGGCGGCGGCCGCCGACCTCGATCTGATTCCCGAAGGCAGACACGATGCCCTGTGGGTCATCGACTTCCCGATGTTCAAATGGGACGATGATGGCAAGCGATGGGCCAGTGAACATCATCCGTTCACGGCGCCTCGAGCCGATCAACTCGAGATCCTCGAATCGAATCCCGGCAAATGTCTCTCCGATGGATACGACTTCGTCGTCAATGGCTCTGAAGCCGGAGGCGGTTCCATTCGTATCCATGACCCCAACGTTCAGAAGACCGTGTTCTCATTGCTGAATCTGTCCGAGGAAGAGGCGAAGAGCAAGTTCGGATTCCTCCTCGATGCCCTTCGCTACGGTGCCCCTCCGCATGGTGGCATAGCCTTCGGACTGGATCGTCTGGTGATGCTCCTGGCCGGAACCGACAACATCCGTGACGTCATCGCCTTCCCGAAGACGCAAAATGGCGGCGACCTGATGTCCCAGGCACCGGGCCCCGTCGACATGGCCCAGCTTGAGGAACTTCAATTGTCGGTCGTGGAAAAGGCCAAGTCCGACTGAACAGGGCCTTATCGGGTAGGCTCGGGCCATGAAGAAGGCCAACCTCCTGACGTTGTTGATCATCTTGGGAATGCTTCTGGGCGTCCTCTACGGCCAGTTCATGCTCTACGATTCAGAGAATCTGATCTCCTCCATGCACTGGACGAAGGCTGCTGGGGATCTGGTGCTCATCCGTCCACTGAAACTGCTTGTGATCCCGCTGATCTTCTTCAGTGTGGTGGTGGGAATCACCCGGATCGGCGATCCGTCCAAGCTGGGCACCCTTGGCCTTGCCACGCTCGGGTACTACTTCGGAACGATGCTGATCGCCGTGATCATCGGAACGACTCTGGTCACACTCATACAACCAGGGGATCTGCCGGCCGAGGTCCAGGCGCAGGTCGCCGCCGCCGGAGAGGTTTCCTTCGATTCGGATACCGTTCTCAAGGGCAAGGTCGACGGACAGTCCATGGGTGGCGCCTGGAACAACATTCTCAAACAGGTCATTCCCTCGAATGTGATATCGGAGATGGCTGCGGGAAGACCGCTTGGTCTGATCGTATTCGCGATGGTTCTGGGATTGGCGCTGGCCGCCGGTGGCAATCGAACCAAACCGGCAAGAGATTTCTTCGATGCCATGTTCGAAGGCCTGATGATCATGATCCAGTGGGTCATCTGGCTGACACCCCTGGGCGTCTTCTTCCTGCTGGCCTGGACGGTGGGCAAGATCGGCCTGGCTGAACTGATCGGACCACTCGGCAGCTACATGGCCGTGGTGTTCATCGGCCTGCTGTTCCACATGGTCATTGTGCTCCCGCTGATTCTCTGGCTGCTGGCGGGGATCAATCCATACGGATTCATGGCGAAGATGAAGCCGGCGTTGTTGACGGCATTCGGAACCGACTCGAGTTCCGCCACTCTGCCCGTGACCATGGAGACCGCTGAACTCGAGGCGGGTTGTTCGAAACGCGCCTCCAACTTCGTACTACCTCTCGGATCCACGATCAACATGGATGGAACGGCCCTCTATGAAGCCGTTGCCGTCGTGTTCCTGTTCCAGCTCTACGGCATCGATCTGAGCATGTCTCAGCTGATCATCGTCGTGATCACCGCAACCCTCGCCGCAGTGGGTGCGGCAGGCATCCCTTCCGCGGGTCTCGTCACGATGGTGATCGTGATCTCGGCCGTGAATGGATCTCTCGAGGGAACGGGACTCATGCTTCCAGTCGCCGCCATCGGCGTCATACTCGGAGTCGATCGGATCCTGGACATGTGCCGAACGACGGTGAATGTCTGGGGAGATGCCGTCGGCGCCAGGATCATGACCCGCCTGGCACCCGACGAACCACAGGACGCCGACCACTAGGAAGACTGGTCAGCCAGCCATCGTTCCGCATCCAGAGCCGCCTGGCAACCCATGCCAGCAGCCGTGATCGCCTGTCGGTATTCCGAATCCGCCACATCACCGGCCGCGAATACGCCCTCGATGTTCGTGTGGCTGTCCCGACCGGCAAGCGTGACGTATCGCGCATCGTCGAGGTCGATTCCACTGTCCTCGAGGAAGGACGTCGCCGGCGTATGACCAATGGCGATGAAGAGACCGTTGATCGGCAGATGGCTCTTCTCACCGGTCACCGTATCTTCAAGATCGACACCCGTGATCGAAGCATCACCAGTCACATCGGTGACCTTGGAATTCCAGATGACCTCCGCATTGGGCTCGTCCATGAATCGTTTCTGCATGGTCTTGGACGCCCGGAGTTCATCGCGGCGATGAATGACGTAGACCTTCGAAGCGAACTTGGTGAGGTAATGCGCCTCTTCCATGGCACTGTCGCCACCACCGACGACGGCCATCGGCTTGTCGCGGAACATCGGAAGCGCGCCGTCGCAGACCGCGCAGGCACTGACTCCACCACCTGATGTGGCGAGCCGAAGCTCGTTGTCCAGTCCCATCCAGTTGGCAGTCGCCCCTGTGGCGATGATGACGGCCTTCGCCTTCACCGTGGCACCTCCAGAGGTCTCCATGACGAACGGGCGGGACGAAAAATCACAGGAGACGATGTCCTCTCCCACCACCCGCGTACCGAATCGCTCAGCCTGCTTCTGGAACATGGCCATCATTTCCGGACCGGCGACCCCATCGGGAAAACCCGGATAGTTCTCGACATCGGTCGTCAGCATCAATTGACCACCAGGCAGTACCGGAGCAGGATCCTGTCGAGGAACACCCACGTAGCAGATCGGATTGAGCTGAGCTCTGGCGGCGTAGATCGCTGCCGTCCATCCCGCCGGTCCACTTCCAATAATGACTACTTTCTCGATGTCGGACATCTCTCTGACTCCCACCTGTACTCAGGCAAACTAGTTGCGATTGCTTTCTTCACGAAGCATGGACTTCACAGGGGGCCAGATGATGATGTCGGCTTCCGAATCATCCTCGGCATGCATCTGCCCGACTCCGTCTTCCATGTCCTCACCGATGCTGTAGAGAAGACCGGTACCGGCCTTCAGCCATATGCGGTCCACTCCGATGTCCAGAGCCGTCCGCTTGTCCAACAGTCGATAGCGGAACGTATCCAGATCGAAGAGATA
>DEYM01000167.1:23499-23637 GCA_002364555.1 Phycisphaerales bacterium UBA3158
ACTCAGGCAAACTAGTTGCGATTGTTCTCTTCACGAATCAGGCTCTTGACCGGTGGCCAGATGATGAGGTCCGCCTCGGAATCATCCATGGCGTGCATTCGGCCAACCCCATCCTCCATGTCCTCACCGATGCTGTAG
>DEYM01000167.1:23714-52371 GCA_002364555.1 Phycisphaerales bacterium UBA3158
GAACGTATCCAGATCGAAGAGATACTCGTTGTAGTGGTAGGGATCCTTGTCGATATTCCGCCTGACATAGGTTCCGTAAAGACCACTCACGCGATTGTCCACGGAATTGGGATAGTACCCAGTATCCACCTTGAAACCACAGAGGCCAGCCGACATCGCCGTCCCGTAGACGGCGACTCTCAGATTGTTCCGGACTGAGAAGAGAGCCTTGATGTCGTCGATCGAGATCAGGACACCGGCATATCGCATTTCATTGGCTCGATCGAATTCCGACTCCACCGTCAGAAGTTCACCGTGATCCCGGAGTCTCCATCTCCTCCACCAGTCGTCGTAGATCAGCGTGAGTCGTTCCTGCGATCCCTCCAGTCCGCCGTGACGAGCCGAGATCTCCCGCCATCTCTTGGCTGCCCCGAGGCGGGTCAATGGTTCGTCCTCGGACTGGATGCGTGTGAACATCTTGGTGAACTGCCCCTGTTTCGGATCTCCCGTCTTGCTGTCGAAGACCTCCGTGATCAACGCCTCGGCCAGAATGCGATCGCCTTCGGGAATCAGCAATCTGGCACGATCCGGCCGTAGATAGGGCAATTCATCCATGGCGATCTTTCGAAACTGCTCCGGCTTGATCTGCTCCATGTATCGCCAGAAGCAGTCCCGCATGTTTGAAAGCATCTGATCCAGCAGTGCAATGAAGTGGGTCTTCTCCTTCAGGAACTGACGATCACAGAACATCCTGAGAACATAGTTGTTGGCAGTCATCAACTCGAGCGCACCGTCGACGTCACCGGTCTCGAACAATCGGTAGATCTCCGCGGTCGCATAGGCCTCGATGGCCTCGACTGCATCGAAGTATCCGAATTCAAGGGTACGCTTCCCATCCTTGATCTCGACTTCGACATGAAGCTGCATTCCGGAATAGGTGGCTGGAACCATGTCGGTCCCATAGGGCAGGCCGATGATGATCTTCTTCGAAGCGTCGTTGATGGCCTTGGCCATGTCAGGGTTTGCCGCCGCCCAGGCTGAGACCTTGTCCCAGCCCTTCATGCCGGGCCATATGGTCTTGAGATTGAACTGTCTGCCGACGGGAACCGGAGGCTTCGACAGCTGAAGGTAGGCATCGAACAAACCAGTCCACGCCTTGGAATCCTCACTACCTCGAACGGTGTCGTGGGCATTCAACGACTCGATGAGATTGCCCTTGTCGACCTTCTCGACCGCGGTCTGAGCAGCCATGGCCTGCGTTGCGAAAATCATCAACAATTGGGCACTGACAACGATCAAGACACGATGGAACATGTGTGAACTCCAAAAATCACTCGATTCCCAAGTTTAGCAGGCAGGCCACCCCGTCGCTCAGAAGCCCCTCGACAAGCCCACCGTCCTATACTTGAGGCAGAACAACAGCGTGTCGCCGGATCAGTCAGCCCAGAGAAGGATGCCCATGAGCCACTCTTCAAGCCCAATATCCTCCAAATCCACCGACATGCTTCTGGCGAGGCTTCGGGAGACCACCGATGCCCTGAATAATCTGGAGCATCGGATACCGGATATCGTCGAAATGGGTGAGATGGTCATCAAGTCCCTGGCAGGGGGCGGAACCCTCTTCACCGCGGGCAACGGGGGCTCGGCCGCTCAGGCACTCCATCTCACCGAGGAACTGATCGGCCGCTATAAAAAGACCCGACCCCCGATCCGATCGATCTGCCTGGCCTGCGAGGCATCGGCCATGACCTGCATCGCCAACGACTTCGGCTTCGATTCAGTCTTCGAACGGCCGCTGCGTGGTCTCGCTCGCACCGGGGATGTCCTGCTTGTCCTGAGTACCTCCGGAAACAGCGCCAACATCGTCCAGGCGTTGACAGCCGCCAGGGAGATGGGCCTTCCGACTCTGGGTTTGCTTGGCAGAGATGGCGGACACGCGATCGAACAGTGCGATCGATCCATCATCGTCGATGGTCAGAATTCGGCGACGATTCAGGATGCTCATCAGGTGATCATCCACTTCCTGTGCGAACTCATTGAAGACACCGGCAACTGACTTCGAGAACATCCCCAGCAATATCATGCCCGATCACGCGTTTGACTTGTGTAAGGCACGATTCAGAGCAAGCAGATCATGAACAGCAATCAAACAATCGAAGATCCCCCTCAAACATCCTCCATGAGTGCTGCGGGAATGATCGGAACCCTCGTGGTGCGAGTGATCGTGCCCGCCTGGGTCCTGGCAGGCGCCCTGCTCAAGTTCGGGGCTCGAGACCCCTCGCTGATGCCCAAGTCCTTCAGGAACATCGCGCATGGCATGAGCCTCGATCTCAAGACGACGCTTTCGGTCGTACTCGTCATCGAGATGTGCGCCATCTGCGTGATGCTCTTCAACAAGAACTGGTCACGACTGACCGCCCTGTTGATGTTGAGCGTCTTCGTGATCGTGCTGGCCATGGAACTGCTCTCGGGCAACATGACCAATTGCGGCTGCCTTGGCAGCTATTCTCCCCCACCATGGATCATGCTGCTGATCGATTCCGTCCTGCTCTTCCTCGTGGTCACGATGCATCCGTCACCACTGGGGATGAAGTGCATGACAAGGCTGGGCAATGTCCAGGCATTCGTCATGGCGGCCGTGGCTTCCACGATCGCCGTGATGTGGGTGCTCGACAAGCCGGTGGTCGCAGGCTCGACACTCCCGCCACCGACTGCCAACGCCGTCGCGGAAGGCGATGAAGCCATGATCGGCGGAGGCGGCTCCACCGGTAACGAGGCCTTCGGACAAGCGACATCGGATGCCCCATCGACGGATACCGTCCCCGCTCGGGACTGGTATGAACTGGACACGTCCGACTGGGTCGGCAAGCAGGCGAAAGACATCGATCTGGTGAAGTTCATCAGAGGATTACCCGACGATCTGGATGAAGGAGAGCAGTACCTCATCTTCTACAGTCGCACCTGCGATCACTGCCAGATGCTCCTGGAATTCCACTTCGGCTTCGGCTCACCCGTTCCCACGACGTTGGTAGCGGTGCCCGAGAATGTGGAGGGTTTCTCGACCGAAGGCCTTCTGGACAATCCATGCATGGACTGCCGGCCTGCGGAGCTTCCACCGGGTGTCAACTGGATAATGACCCCCCCCGTGGTGATGGCCTTGAGAGATGGGGAAGTCGTCTGCGTGAAAGAAGGCGAGGATTCGGATGCGCCTGAGTGCCTTCCTTTCCATTAGAAGCTGCCTGATCGTCCGGCTTGTCCTATGCTGCTCACATGAGCCAGAATCTCGAAAACGTACTGACCTGGATAGATGAACACCTGGAGGAATCCCTCGCCCGAGTGGAGGACTTCCTCCGCATTCCGAGTGTGGGAACCGATCCTGCCCATGATGCCGATACCAGACGGGCCGCAGAGTTCGCCGGGGATCTGCTCCGGGAACTGGACATGGACGCCAAGGTGCACGACACCCCAGGCCAGCCCATGGTGACGGCATCCGATGACGGTCCCGGTGATGGGCCACGCATCATGTACTACGGGCACTACGACGTTCAACCAGCCGATCCGCTGGAGCTCTGGGATTCACCTCCATTCGAACCGGTGCGGATCGAGACCGAGGAAGGTCCCACGATCGTTGCTCGAGGATCAGCCGACGACAAGGGCCAGCTCATGATGTTCATCGAGGCCTTCCGCGCCTGGAAAGCCGTGACCGGGACATTGCCCACACCCGTTCAGGTGCTGCTCGAGGGTGAAGAGGAAAGTGGCAGTGACAGCCTCGAACCGTTTCTCGAGGAACATGCCGCATCGCTTGCCTCGGAAGTCTGCGTCATCAGCGACACCGGCATGTGGGATGCCGACACGCCTGCCATAACGACTCGACTTAGAGGCATCGTGTACCTGCAGGCCACGCTCCATGGACCGACCCACGATCTGCACTCCGGAGTCTACGGAGGTGCGGTCATCAACCCGATCAACGCGTTGGCCAGGATCGCTGGACAACTCCACGACGACAAGGGAAGGGTCCAGATCGAGGGCTTCTACGACGACGTCCTGATTGACGAACAACTCCTGTCAGAATGGAAATCACTGGATTTCGACGAGCAAGGATTCCTTGCCACCGCTGGCCTGGAGCATTCCATCGGAGAACACGGACACAGTGTGCTTGAAAGGGTCTGGGCGAGGCCGACGTGCGATCTCAACGGCATCTGGTCAGGCTATACGGGGCCGGGCGCCAAGACGGTCATCGCCGCCGAGGCCTCCTGCAAGATCAGTTGCCGAATGGTTCCCGGACAGGATCCTCGGAAGATCATGGACGCCCTCAAGAAGTTCCTGGAGGATCGCACACCCACCGGATGTCGCTGGACGTTCGAGGAGCATGGCTGCAATCCCGGAATCTGCATTCCCACCGACTCACCATGGCTCGTCTCGGCCAGGGAGGCGTTGAACTCGGTATTCGTGGATGAATCCGTGCTGATCGGAAGCGGCGGCTCATTGCCCATCGTCGGCTCCTTCCAGTCGATCCTCGGTGTCGATTCACTGCTGGTCGGATTCGGACTCGATACGGATCGTGTCCATTCCCCCAACGAACAGTTCTCAGTCGCTCGCTTCAGACATGGTGTCAGAAGCCACGCCGCCATGATCGAAGCCTTCGCCTCGGCCAAGCGATGATGTCCCGGGGATGACGATGAGTGGATTCGGAGCATGAACATCCTTGTGGCCAGACGAACCTTGCTGCTCATAGGCATCATGCTGACCGCTATCCCGATCAATGCCGCCGTTGCGCAGGACAAGGTCGAGATGAAACTTCTGCAGTTGGGCACCGGGAACAGCTTCCGTCCCGGAGATCTGACGGGCATCGAGCTCGAACTGACCAGTCGTCTGGATTCAGACGAGACCGTATGGATTCAGTGGGATCATGAAACGCCTGATGGAGATACGTTCGCCTTTGGCCGTCGTCTTCTACTGTCACCCGGCCAGCCCAGGAAGGCATGGCTCTATGTGCCGCTGTCACCGGATGTGAATCTGGAAACCAATGCACGCATCCGTGCACGATCGATCGAAGACGATCTACCGGCGGAAGAGCTGGGCCTGCTCCAGTTCCAGGCGATATCCACGCTTCCAAGACTTGTCCCAAGAAGCGAGAGTCTCATCGGAGTCGTAGGAAGCAACTCGGCCGGACTGGAAGCCTATGAATCCGAAACGCTTTCACAGCAGAACGGCTTCAAACTCGGAGGCGTTGGAACCGCTGTCTCCGTCCTGACCGATGCAGGAAAGCTACCCGATCGATGGACGGGGCTTCGCTCGTTCGATGCACTTGTCTGGACTGATGAATCCGCCGATCTGTCTCCAGCACAGGAACAGGCGATCCTTGAATGGATTCGGAGAGGTGGCCATCTGGTCATCGTGCTGCCATTGAGCGGCAATGTCTGGAGTCTCGGTTCCGGTGAAGATGGACCGCTGGGCTTGATCATGCCAGCTGCCCCGCGATCTCTCGATGATGTGCCCATGTACAAGGTTCTTGATCATCTGGTCAAGCAACCGCCCCCACCGGATCTGAATCAGACGATTCCGGTACAGATTTTCCGCAGTGAGGACGGAGCGTTCGATGCCGCACCATCGGATGACGGCTGGTATCCGACCTGGACCATCGACGATGTGGGCACGGTAGGAATTCAACGCCATTACGGAAAAGGCCAGTTGACCATCCTGGGAATCGACGTGGGATCGAAGGCGATCAGGGACGCCGCTCTTCGAAGGACACTTGAACAAGCCAACATGATCGAGCATGTCCCGGAGCCGGATCGATTCTGGAATTCGATACTCGCCAGAAGAATCGACACTCCCAGCCGGCAGGCGATTGATGGGCTGCAGGCATTGAATCGAATCAACCAGAAACGGCCCAGCCAATGGCTTGTGGACGATGCGGTCATTCTGCCCGAAATCAGTGACAGGATGGAATTCGGAAGCATACTGATGCTCGGATTCCTCCTCTTCATCGTCTACTGGATAGTCGCCATCCCCCTGTCGTGGTCGATACTCAAGAGCATGAACCGGCCTCAATGGTCATGGATGGTGTTCGTCGTCCTCATTGTCGTATTCAGCTTCATTGCATGGATAACCGTACGCTTTAACCGACAGAACGAGGTTCGCATACGCCATGTGACGGTACTCGATCATGTGCATGGTCAGGATCAGCAGTTCGCCACGAGTTGGATCTCGCTGTTCACTCCAGGCTATGGCGATTACGAACTCGAGCTGTCCCAGGACGATTCCAACATCCTGCTTCCATGGGAGCCCTTGGAATCTGGATTCGGTCGTTTTTCAGACAGCCGTGAAACCATCATCGATGTCGACAAGAAACCCAATGAGATGCTCCTGCCAAGCAGAGCCACGACCACTCGCCTCAGAGCGGATTGGCGAGGCCCGATCGCTGAATCAAACTGGGGCGACACACTTCGCATGGATAGCCAGAGACCGGTTCATGTGGTCCGCGATTCCGATGGCGATGCCATCGGACTTCGTGGAACCATCAAGAGCCTTCTTCCGGAGATCATGCTCAATGGCCAGATCATTCTGGTGGATCGCGCGCATCCGGATCCTCGCGCCGCTGAAATCCTTGATGGCAAGTCACAGCCCTGGGTCCGGCAATCCCATTCGGGAAGGATGGAACGCAAGGGTTGGATCTGGGCCTTGTCGGAGGAACTGCCTCCCGGCGGCTCGATCCCCCTGGATACGCTGACTCTGGATGATGAGAACGATCTTGAGGAGTCCCTGTCGATCCAATATGGATCCCGTTCGAGCAATCTCGGTGACGCCTTCGCCTCGATGACACACTGGGATCGGCTGCAGGCATTCCAGGCATTGAGCACCTACCATCAACTTGCCCCACCAGTCTGGATGACGGTCGAAGCACAGACTGGCCAGACCGGAAGAAGCTGGTCGACCCTCAGACGGGAAGTCGGGCATGAACTGGATCTTTCCCACTGGATGTCGAGACCTGTCCTGATCATCACCGGCTTCCTCGAGGAATCGGGGCTCCCCCTTCCACTACGTGTAAACGGCGATCCTGAAGTCCAGAGCGACGGTCTGGTGATGGTTCGCTGGATCATGCCGCTTCCAGAGGAATAGAAGCCACACCCGGCGTATTCGAAAAGGTACGCTGGTGAACGTGGCGAGAACAAGATGGCGATAATCGAGACAGTCAACCTGACCAAGCAGTACGGCGACCTCATGGCGCTGGACAATCTCAACCTCGAGATCGAGGAGGGGACCTGCTTCGGCTTCATCGGTCCCAATGGAGCCGGCAAGACCACCACGATCAAGATCCTGGCCACTCTGCTCAAGCCCAGCTGGGGCGAGGCCCGGGTGGATGGAAAGGTCGTCGGCTATCAGAATCCGATGATCCGTCCGATCATCGGCTACGTACCGGATTTCATGGGCGCGTACGACGACATGGTCGTGATGGAATATCTCGATTTCTTCGCCAGCTGCTACGGACTTCACGGAGCCAAACGAAGAAAGACCGTCTCGGACGTGCTTGATCTCACCGACCTGAACTACAAGTCCAATGCCGAGGTCAACAGCCTGAGCCGAGGCATGAGCCAGAGACTCTCCATCGCGAGAGTCCTGCTGCACGATCCCAAGGTGCTGCTTCTGGACGAGCCGGCATCCGGACTCGATCCAAGAGCTCGAGTCGAGATTCGTGAACTGCTCAAGGAACTGCATCGAATGGGAAAGACCATCCTGATCAGTTCCCACATCCTCCATGAACTGGCTGAACTCTGCGACACGGTAGGCATCATCGAACAAGGCAAGCTTCTCTATTCGGGCAGCGTCTCGGAGATCATGGAGAAGGCCAATGTCGGCCAGCTTGTCCACATCTCGGTCGATGACAGGATCAAGGATGCCGGAAGAATGCTCATGAAGGTTCCCGGAATCAAACGAGTGGAACTGATCCGTGAAAAAGGCGAGATCCTGCTCGAGGTCCTCATGGACAGCGGTGCCAAGACGCCCATCTCGGAGTTGGCCAGTCGCCTGGTCGCCCAGGGCTATCAGATCAACACCTTCCGCACCGCGGAGGTCAATCTTGAAACCGCATTCATGCGACTGACGAAGGGGTTGGTCGGCTAGAACATGACCTCCAATGAAGACTCAACTCGATTGACCACGACCGCCCTGTTGCTGTGGGATCCCGACAGATCCGAATCAATGGAGGCGGCGATGAGAATAGAGAAGGCACTGGGCGACAGAGGCGTCACCTTCGTCAAGGGTGATACCAATTCAACCGAACCCGTCCCCGGTGCCGAAGAATCCGACGTCGCCATCGTGATCGGCGGCGATGGAACAATGATCGCGCAGGCGAGAAGACTTGTGGATCACGACGTGCCGATGATCGGCGTCAACTGTGGTCGCCTCGGTTTCCTGGCTCCATTCAGTCCGGAGAGCCTCATCGATCATGCACAAGCCGTGCTGGATCCGGATCGTGCCAAGGAACAACGCATTCTCCTGAGTGTCGAGATCCATTCCGCCCGCGATGGACTTAGCCGCACACTGCGAGCCATGAACGATGGGCTCATCACCGCCGGTGAACCATTCAGAATGATTCGAATGTCGACGACGATCGATGGTCAGGATGGCCCGGTTCTCTTCGGTGATGGACTGGTGATCGCCACACCAACTGGATCGACGGGACACAATGCGTCCACAGGTGGTCCAATCGGGGACCCCCGGCTGGATGCACTCATGGTGACCCCGATTGCCGCCCAGTCTCTCGCCTTTCGCCCATTCGCCCTGCATGGCCAGTCCACTCTGGAAGCGGTTCTTCATCAGGTCAACGAGGGGACATCCCTCGTCCTTGATGGACAGATCCGGGTACCACTTCAATCGGGCGATCGAATCAGCTTCCGCCGCCATGAAAAGACCGTCGACTTCGTCGCCTGCCCGGGTAGGCCGTTCTGGAGGATCCTTCACGACAAGCTCGGCTGGGCCGCCTCCCCGGGTGGATACGGCGGCGATCTCCTTTGAGCGATACCATGGCCACCCCATGATTGATCTCAAGCAATTACGAGAAAATCCGGAACGCTTCATTCAAGGTGCAGCCGCCAAGAATATGGAAGTGGACATCCCCCGCCTGCTGGATCTCGATCAACAGAGAAGAGAGCTGCTGCAGGAACAGGAATCCCTCAGATCCGAGCAGAAGAAGCTGGGCAAGGAAACCGGTCCGATGATCGGGAAGCTCAAGGGACAGCTCAAGAACGCCAGCGAAGAGGATGCCGAGTCGCTCAGAGATCAGATTGCCGATCTCGAGTCGAGACCGGCCGCACTCAAGCAGCGGATACATGCGCTTGATGAAGCCATATCGGAGATCGATCCGGAATGGCAGACCATTCAACTCAGAGTGCCTCAGCCACCTGACGACGATGTTCCAAGAGGCAAGAGCTCGGAAGACAACGTCGAGATCAGACGATGGGCGCCGTCCGGTTGGGACTGGAACAAGTCGTTCCAGGAGAATCGTGGATTCGCACCCAGAACCCACCTCGAACTGGTCAACGAGCTTGATCTCGTTGACTTCCCACGAGGCGTGAAAGTCGCCGGTTCGCGAAGCTATGTCCTTCAGGGTGATGGTATGAGACTTCATCAGGCGATTCTGGCGCTTGGCATGCAGCATATTTGCGAATCACATGGGTTCCGTCCAACCTCCGTGCCGGTTCTGGTCCGTGAACAGGCGATGGTCGGAACGGGCTTCTTTCCGGGTGGTATAGATCAGACGTATCACATCGATTCGGACAGCACACCAGGCCCGGGTCAGGACCTGTACCTGACCGGTACCGGCGAAGTCGGACTCATGGGTCTGCATGCCGATGAAATCGTCGACTCGAGCGAGTTTCCGATGAAGTACGCGACGGTCTCCACCTGCTTCCGCAGGGAAGCTGGTGCGGCGGGCAAGGATACCGCGGGACTCTATCGAATCCATCAGTTCGACAAGGTCGAACAGATCATCATCGACAGATCGGATGAGGCATCAAGCCGGGAACATCACCGGAGCATGATCGCCATCGTCGAGGAACTGCTGCAGTTGCTCGAACTGCCCTATCGACTTCTTCAATGCTGCACTGGCGACCTTGGAATGAAGAATGCCGACATGATCGATATCGAATGCTGGATCCCCGGCAGAGGTGACGAGGACGACCAGGGTCGACCCGCCGGTGAATTCGGGGAGACCCATTCGGCCTCGAGACTCTATGACTTCCAATGCAGAAGACTGAATCTCCGGTATCGCGACGAGAACGGCAAGACCGTCTTCTGCCATTCGTTGAACAACACCGTGGTGGCGAGTCCTCGCATCCTGATACCCCTCCTTGAAATGCATCAGCAGCCCGATGGCAGCATCGCGATTCCCGAGGCGCTTCAGGATCTGATGGGCGGTCGCAAGACGATCACCGTCTGAAATCGATCAACCGTTGGCGGCCGCATTCAATCTGTTGACCGATTCCGAGTCGTAGAGCCCCTTCTTTCCAAATCCAGGTCGTGCGCCGATCGATTCCGCAGTCTCCTGATGCGGCGCGAGATCCGAGATCAGGATCAATCTGGCACCGGGAACCGAATTCACTCTGGATTCAATCAGGTCGAGACCCGATTCACCGGCATCGAAGGCCCCATCGAGAACTCGGTTCACCAACCACAACGCCCCATCTTCCTGAACCGCATCAAGCGAACGCTGATCATTGACGGTGTGAAGCTGGGCCTCGGGCAGAACTCTGCCGACCATCGACTTGAGCATGAAGGCATCCGGGGAACAATGACCGACCAGAACGACGTGCATCATGAATCTCCTACTTGAACCTTTACCTGCCTGGCATCGACCAGGACGACCAGACCGGCACCCACCTCATATGTTCTCGGGTGTGATCGATGATCGCCGATTCCATCGGAAGCCGCCACCAGCGATTGCCTGGAAACGGAATCGGATCCCGTTTTTCCGGTCGCCAGAATAGCTCTCCTGAGCCCGGTCATGATGACGGCCATTGGAAGATGCGAGAGCGCCTTGCGTTCCCAGCAGATCTGTTGAGGCGGACCGAACACCGAAGACACCAGGCCTTCCAGGGCCGTGGCTGCCACCGACTGGGCCTCGGCCATCGACGCCACTCTTCTGGCTACTCCGGGCCACATCGATTCCAGCACAGGGAGAATGTCTCGGCGAAGACGTCCACGCTGTGTCTCGACGTCGCTGTTCCCTGGATCATCGCACCAGTCGACGTCGGCCGCCTCACAGAGACTTCCGGCATCATCGCGGGAAACGCCCAGCATCGGTCTGATCAGATACACCTCTCGGTCGAGATGGCGCCGTGGTTGCATGCCTGCCAGACCGGAAGGCCCCGCACCTCGACCAAGTGCAGCAATGATCGTCTCCAGCTGATCTTCAGCATGATGACCGGTGGCAACCAGAGGAGAGCGACAATCACAGGCGGCCTGAACCAACGCCTCGTACCGGACACGCCTGGCTTCCGCAGCTGTCGCGGTGGGGACATCCACATGTCTGACTTCAGATGGCACATCCAACTGCTTCGCGACCGCGACCACATGATCCGCTTCCGAATCTGCCTCGGGGCGAAGATGATGATGGACATGGACCACCCGCGGAAGAATGGCACATTCATCCTGCTCACGAAGAACGACCGCGGCGATCAAGAGGGCCAGGGAGTCCCTGCCACCACTGACCGCCAGGACAAGATGCCCCGGATCCTCCCCGCCACAGCTCATGCGGAGACCTCGACGAATCTCGTGAATCAGCGAATGACGCCGAGCCGCCAGCGGTACGAGGTGTCCGGATTCGGAGGATGAATCAATCATGTTCTCATCAATGAAACACGTTCAACCACTGGATGGTGGGACCGCGAGCCATTCATCCTTGAAGGTCATGCCGGTCGGAATCGGAATATCCGAGCCCGGCTGAAGCAGGCTGGCCACGGGGTAGGCGCATGAATCGATGGCCAAGGCGGCTGCGGGACGATGGTTGCCGCTGAGCCCCACACCGCCAAAGGGCAGGCGACTGGAGGCACCCGCCGTCCCGACATTCCAGTTGAGGCAACCAGTCGACAATTCCGCGAAGCATCGATCGAAGTTCGACTCGTCACTCGTGAAGATCGAGGCTGCCAGCCCATACCGTGTCTGCCTCGCCTGATGAATGGCTTCATCCAGCGAACCAACCGTGCAGACCTGGACAAGTGGACCGAAGATCTCCTCGTCATGATCCATATCGAAGCCGTCGACCTCGATGACACCAGCCGAGATGAACCAGCCCTCACCGGGCATCTCCACTGATGGAACCAGAGAACGACCTCCACGGGAGACGATCCTCCGCTGGGAATCGAGAACCGCCGTTCGAGCCGATTCGGAGATCAGTGGACCCATGAACGGGGTCACCGGATCGTCATGCCCTCCGGCAAGAAGCGTGCTTGCAGTGGTGCAGAGCGCCGCGAGAAACGAATCGGCGACCTCTTCATGGACAATGATTCTTCTGGTGCATGTGCATCGCTGACCGGTCGTCGCGAAGGCTGCCCTTGCGCACTCGATGGCAGCCAGCCTGAGATCGGCGTCCTTGTGGACGATCGCTGGATTGTTACCCCCAAGCTCGAGGGCCACGATTCGACCGGGCGTGTCGAGATTCTGTTCAAGAATCGCCCGACCAACCGGCCAGGAACCGGTGAACAGAATGCCGTCCACTCCTTCGTGGGTGCACAGATGGCGGGATTCCGCCGCACTTCCATGAACCACGTTGAAGACACCCGGTGGCAGCCCCGCCTCCTGCATGAGTTCACCCAGTCGTTGGCCGACGGCCGGAGCCAGTTCGGAAGGCTTGAACACCACCGTGTTGCCGGCAAGCAATGCCGGAACGAACTGACCATTGGGCAGGTGGGCCGGGAAATTGAATGGACCAATCACCGACATGACGCCATGGGGTCGATATCGACAACGTCCGGTTCGACCTGTTCCGGCATCTGCCGTCCAATCACTGATCCGGCCCATCACGGTGGATTCAAGAGTGAGATCGACTTTGCCGGCAATGGCACCCGCTTCGATCCTGGCCTCGGGGGCCGGTTTGCCGACTTCGCGGCCGATGAGATCGGCCAGCTCGTCGACATGCGCCTTGGCGACATCACGCCATTGACGCAGATATCCGGCACGCTCATCGATCGACAAGCCCATCCACCCCGGCAACGCACGACGAGCGGCATCGACGGCATCATCCACATGATCGATCGACGGCGAACCGGACCAGATGATCTGGCCCGGACTGGCTGGATTGTGTGAAACGAGCGAATCGCCCGGGATCTCGCGACGGGATCCATCTATCAGATCGCAAGCCTGTGGAGGACGGCTGGAGGTCATGTGCTTACGGATCCATGCTGGACGGCATCGCTCTCTGGCGTCGACTTTTCAAGGGGTGTGACATGGACGCTCATTCCAGATGTCAGTTGCAGGACATCCATCACCTCATCCGACAAACGGATGGAATCTCCATCGAGAAGATACGGACAGCGAACAGCTCTGAAGTCGGCCCCCTTCTGCATGCAGACGATTCCGCTTGAATGCTTGATGGAACCATCGAGACCACCCTGGGCCGGCCCGCCTTGAGTGGTCTTCACCAGTGGGATCTCATCCCGAATGGCTTCCAGATAGGGACCACCATCGAACGGATCCACTTCATCATTGTGATGAAAACCCAGTCGCTCGAGCATCCTCAGAGCCGGTACGGCATCCGGACTGACATGTCCGATCAGACGCCTGGCTTCGGCCGGGAGCAGGGAAGCGTAGATCTCCACATCGGGAAAGAGCGAGGTGATGAATTCCTTGGACGTCCGGCTGAACGCATCTGCTTCCTTGTAGGAGAGATTGATGAAGCGTCTGCCCAGATGATCCCAGAGCATGGTTCGCCCATCGGGCGTCAAGGTCCCCATGACCTCGCCGATGATCTTGTCGGAGAACTCCATGGGATGCATGCCGATATACGAGAAACGAACCTTGCTCAGAAGCGAACCCAGTCGATCGGACGTACCTCGATAGGCGGACGCGAGAACGAGCCCCCCGACCTCCGTCGAGGCGGTGGTGTCCTGGCAGAGCTGCAGGGTTATCTGAACATGCCCGCTCTGAAGATCACGACTGTAGTGCTCGCGCTTGCGAACCTTCAAAACCAGCCGTGGAAGCTCCTTGGTGCCCTTGCCTGCGATGAGGCTCGATGTGCCGACAACCTTCCCCGAATCGGGATCGACGATCGAGAACACGTACTGTCGATCCTTCGGCGGGATCTTGCCGAGAAAACTTCGCCTTGATTTGACCAGCAGATCGCGCAGCGGAAGCGGATCAGCCGGCAGGTTGTTCGAGTACACCGTCTTCGCGAGCCTGAGAAGCGAATCATGATCGTCTGTGATGGCGTTCCGGACCATGAACATCATTCGGTCTCCTCGAGGGATTCAGAGACGATCCGAATCACTTCTCGAATATCCGACTCCTGCAGAACGCCGAGCGGTGGCAGGAACCGAAGATGGAACGGACCATGGCCGCAGTAGAAGGCGATGACACCTGCATCGAACATCCTGTTGAGTAGCGACTTGATCCTCTTGGCATCGCCTCCGTAGGGACTCAATCGCATCATGCATCCCGCACCACCGATCACCTCGTCCGGGTGGGCTGGACGGGAATGATCCTTCAGAGACGGGAAATGCTGTGGATTGGCATTCACCAGCTCCGCGGCTGCCTCCCGGAACACGGTGTGGAGACGCGCATTGCGTCCATCCTTTCCGTAGGCTCCTTCGGACTGAAGACGCTCGAGCATCCGACGACCGACCTTGAATGACGCGGTACTGCCGATGAAGGTGGCGCTGAGCAGACCCGGTCTCGGATTCATCTCCGCGGTGAACAGCGTCGCACAGGCCTGAGACATCTTTCCGATCGACACCACATCCGGCTGAACACCCAGTTCCTGATACCGGAACATGGACTCTGTTCTTCCGAAGCTCTGCACTTCGTCGAACCAGACCGGTATGCCGGCCTCCTTGGCACGTTTCATCAACGGCTCGAAGAATTCCCGTGGAGCCAGATTGAATCCGCCTTCACCCTGCACTGGTTCCATCACGAGACAGCAATGCTGGTGTGGATACCGGCGAATGGCCTCCTCGATCTGCAGAATCGCCGCCTGTGTCGATCCATCGGGATCCGCCGGATCGAAGAACGGCAGGTACTCCACTTCAAGATTCAATGGAATACCCATTCGGCCACCGGCACTGTCACCGATCTGCGCCATGGTGGTGGTCCGACCGG
Source organism: Phycisphaerales bacterium UBA3158 (assembly GCA_002364555.1). GTDB lineage: Bacteria > Planctomycetota > Phycisphaerae > Phycisphaerales > SM1A02 > UBA1668. The sequence goes on from DEYM01000167.1 coordinate 39,006, forward strand.
CAAAGCAATGTTCGAACGTGAGCACGCGAGGCGCCCCGCAGGTCTTCTGCATGCAGATCTTCAGGGCATTCTCGTTGGCGAGGGCACCTGAATTGGTGAGAAAGCAATGCTTGAGAACCCGGTCACCATTTCCAGCGGCGGCATCCAGAAGAGTCTCCGAGAAATCAACCGCGTCCCGGTTGCACTGGAGATTGCCCTGCATGACGACATCTCCGGTGGCCGCCATGAGCGTTGTCCGAATGATGTCCAGATCGCCATGACCGAATGCATTCACACCGATACCGGTGATGAAATCGTATTTGACGGATCCGTCGGTGAGTTCGACCAACGCGCCTCGCCCGAGACCCGATCCCATCAGGGGGAAGACGAGCCCACGTCCGCGAGCTTCTCCGAAGGTTTCTATGAGCGATTTCGCCTCGGCCTCTCTTTCGGGCAGCGGAGGCCTGACACCATCGATGGCCTCCTGCGCCTTTCTGATGCCGTCGATTATCTGATCGATGGCACCGTGAACTTCGGGGGTATCGATCGCCGGATGCAGGGATGAATTGGTATCAATAGTCATGGAACCATGATTGTATTGAATCAACGGATTTCGTGAGGAAATAGCCGTCAGCTTCCGCGATCAAATGCCAATGTGACCCATTCTCCCCGATCCGCACTCCCTCGACAGGCCTGAAAGGTGCGAGTAGCGGGAATACCGACCATGCAGGCGTTGGTCGTCGTGGGTTCATCATCTTCGGGCAACCTGTTGATGGACAGACTTCCCTGGGATCGATCGGACATGATTTGCTTCATGTGATCGATGTCCATGGCGCCATCGGCGAGCAGCGATGTCGCTTTTTCAAGTCGCTCACAGCTGCTCGGGGTTGCTGGCTCGACTGAGGTCTCGACATGCTCCGGATCAAGACAGTGGTTGGTCTGAACCAACGGTTCTCGCTCCAGTGGCCTGGATACGACTTTCGAAGCTGAACATTCCAGCTGCATTCCACCGGATGGATCCGCGTACCAGAACGTATGGGCCGCCGCTCGAGGGGCCTTGCTGGCGATACTCGCTGCCGACGCGAAGTCACGCTCGCGAAGGGCACGATGCTGGATATCGAGATAACCGACACCCGGACGGGAACCCCGTACTCGGATGTTGGTCGTACCGACCCAAAGACCATGTTCATTCATGCCGATCAAGGTCGGTGTCCCCGCGACCGTCACACTCCAGGTCTCCGGAGCGTCATCCGGCAGACGATGAATGCCGACCACATACTCGATGTCGCCGCGATTCAGATCCCATGTCTGACCGAGAATGAGAGGCGTGGCGGATCGCTCCGGAACCATGAAGGCCGTACATCCCTCATCCTCGTCACCGACATGCCGATCACGAGAGGCGATATCCCGGACATCCGTCAGATTCGAGACGGCGTAGAGATCCAGAAGTGGAACGGCCGCCGAACGGGCCGTGGCCGCCAGCTCCTCGTAGCCGTGGGCATCCCACTGCATCAGATGCTTGAGACAGCTGCCACCGGCTTCGCGATAGACGGACAGCGCATCCTTGAATCCTCGCTCCTCGAGAAAACAGCGAGCCACCTCGAGTCGATGCGAAACCAGAGATTGGATTCGTTCCCGGAGGGACTCGCCAATGCCCTCTCCCATTTCACGAGGTCCGCCATGAACCGATACGCATGTCAATTCCATTCCAGTCAAATCACTAACGCCCGTCCGAGGCGCCCTCCTTCGTAGGATCAGCCAGCATACCAACGTGCCCGATGTTCACTGGCTGACGTTCCGATCCTCTCCACTTCACAACCAGCTCTCCTCCGGGCTGGGTGACCCTCACGGTCGAGGATACCTGCTGGACGCTGGCCAACGCCGAGACGACAGCGGTCGCCCCTGAGGCACAGGCCAATGTCGGACCAGCACCACGCTCCCACGACATCATTTCCACATGATCGCCACTCAGGATATGGACCGCATGCAGATTCAGATCCTGCAGACCCCGCTGATGAAGTCGATTCACCTCGCTGGCCCACCGATCCTCGTCCGGCATCGAGTCATGGACGAACACCGCATGTTCATTGCCGATACGCACATGGACATGATCCGATTCGGACTTGATGATGGGAGACGGCATCCTGACATGCACCACCGGATCATCCTGCGTGATGCGCTGGATACGCGCCCTGGCGACATGGTCCCCCACTCGAATCCTCACCGTTCGACCACGGACGACGTCACGCCTCCAGGCGTCGAACGCGATGCAGCGAAGACCATTGCCGCACATCCTGGCACGTGAACCGTCTGAATTGATCACCTTCATGGTCAGATCGCATGCGTCATCTCCCGGATGCAGCACGAGCAGTCCATCGACCCATCTACCCACGTACTTCGCCAGATCGATCTCATCCAGATCCCTCGACTGGGCGTGATCGATGATGGCGAACCGATTTCCGGTTCCATGCATCCATCTCACCTGGCCATCGAGTCCATTGATCATGCCAATACCCCAGACGAACTGAAGACGAGTATCAAGGTTGAAACCAGACCAGTCAGGAGGATGGCCATCTTGATTCTGAAGACGCTGCGATCGACCGGAAGCCGCGCAGATGGAGAACCAGTGATCCGCTCAAGATTGGCACATCTCCAGACCATCGAACCATGACGCCAACTGTAGCGATTTGCAGGCGCTCCGTTGAGACTGGCGATTGATTCAAGCGTATTCATCACCGTCGTCACACCCTGAAGCGTGACGACACCATCTCCGGAAGGCTCGCTCATGTGAATGGCCGCGAATGCATCCGCCTGTCTTTCGAATCGACGGGAGATCCAGCCGAAACTCGTCCAGATCAAGATCATCATGAGTCCCAGTTGAATCCAGATCGGCTCGGACAGATGGACCGGAAGAAGCATCAAGCATGCCTCGACAAGAAGAACCATTGACACGATCGAGGCGAACATCCATGGAATATGCACATGTCGGACATGCCCCACCTCGTGGGCCAGAACCGCTTCGATGTACTCCTCGGGCAGAGTCTCGATGAGTGCCTCCGTGAAAATGATGTACCGAAGTCTTCCCGTGAGACCCACGACTGCCGCGTTCAACATCGCCCCACCGGTGGGCCATACGAGAATTCCACGTGTACGGACGCGGTATTCCAGACACACCGAATCCAATCGCGTTCTCAGATCGCCGGGCTTCATCGGCTTCAAACCGAGCAACACACGCATCAGAAGCGGTGTATAGAGAAAGACGAGGACGACGCCAGAGAGCAGAAGGCACTGAACGGAGACCTCTCCCAGATCAGCGATGGTCCGGGTGTACGCCAGCTCCATGACGCCGATCACCAGCAAAGCCGGAACGAGCACCAGAAGCTGGTCCATGCACAACTGGCCCCATGCGAATCGCCAGCCCTCCCATGAACTTCCACGAACGCTGATCTCAGCAGACAGTCGTCGATCGATCGGATACCAGAATCTGGCGATCAGAAGGCTCGACAGAAACACGGGCGCAATGGCGAGAAGCTCGTCGAGCAGAATCACATTGCCGGTGAGGCTTCGCACGACCCCCAACCAGTCCAGAAAGAGGATGGCCAGTACCGCATTCAGAACCAACAGACGCCTGGCCAACCGAAGTGTCCAGGCCATTCTCCTGATCCGCGTCGGCTCAGTCCGATCGAGCATGCGAACCCGAACCGAGCGGCAGGCCAGCCAGCTCATGACGACCACGAGACAGGCCGGCGAAATCGAGAGGACGAATACGAGCCATGGCTGCTCGATCGCCCAGGAGAGCGTCAGCCCGTATCCACCATCGAACAGGAGAATCGCCGCTACAAGCAGCAGGGAGAAGGGAGACACGCCACCTCTACCCGGCGGAGGGACGCGTGATCGTCCCTAGATCGACGATCACCTTGCCATGTCGGTAGTAATCGACATTCATGGTGTCCTTGTTGACGAATGTGAACACCAGATTGTTCGTTCTCGTGTTCTCCGCATAGTTGAGATCCCCGAGACCGGGCCCGGCATGATTGCCATTGCCATGACGCTGTGCATGAAAATGCATGTGGAACAAAGCCGTATAACCGGCATTGAACATCTGCTGGGAGGCGTTGAAGCGACGGTCATGGTTCCTGATCTTCGGAGGGAATTCGCGAACCTCGAAACGACCCGCCTCGTCGAGTCCGATGATTCCGCCGTATTCAGTCCCCTTGTCCTCATGATCCCGATCGGCGTAGTCGAACAGATGGGCCTGGACGGGCGTCTGGGACAGGGCCTCCATGGCCAATGTGATCGCAGCGACATCGCCCCATGTCATGACATCTCGATGTGTTCGAAAACGTTCTCGCCGACTTCCATCCGTGGGCATCCCGGGCTCTGTCTCGTAGTAGTGCTTGATCTGACGAAGATTGTATTCCGTCGTCTCGAGCAGACTCGACTTGGAAGCCGTCAACAGTTCAGGCCTGTGCTTCGCAGCAGCAACGACCACGGGCAGATCCCTGATCTCCATCTCTCGCCTTCTGCTCTGTGGCATGTCAACGACGGCGGTCTTCGCCGATGTCCAGAACTCAGCCCGTTCGGGCTGGCGGAGCTTTCGAAGCCAGAGGATCTCTTCACGGTTGTAGGGAACTGTTCCGAAATCATCGACGGCCGCCTTGAGATCGAGCATCATGGTGTTGGCCGAATCCGACGGAGTGGTCTCCACGAGTTCGATCAATTCATCCCTTCGACCGAGGCGATGGAGCAGAACCCAGCAGCGATCGCGCAGCCCCTGCTGTGATCCTCTCTTGCTTTGCTTGAAGACATCGAAGATGAGCGGAATGACGTCGTCCGTTCCATTGATCTCGACCAGTGCCTTGTATTCCGGCCGATCTTCCTCCTGAGTCCACACTGGCCAGAACACACCCCAACTGCTGACGAGGGCTTCGTTGACGGCAGCCTTCTCCTGCGGGTCAGCCCAGTCCTGCTGACTCAGCCACTCGCAGTAGGCCTCCAACCACATCGGATCGTCGATACGAGGTAATCGTTGACGTGTCGTTCTCAACAGGCGGGTCGGATTGGTTTCCACGAGGATTTCCAGTCCGTCAATACGAACGTCATCCGTATACCCAGGCCTGTAGATGAGGCCCTGAAGCGCATCAGTGGCATCAGGGCTGGTCCGATCAGGGCTGTCCTTGAGCATCACCAGACTCGTCCGGTGACGGCTGCTGTGCTCATCGGCATTTCCAAGAGTTCCGATGGGATCCGTAACTGGCCGACCACAGGAAGTGAGAATGAGAATCATCAAGACTGTAGAGAGAGAGATATGGAATCTAGGCATGACGACTATGGTACTCTTGGAACAGTCAAATACCGATCCGAGGGCTTGGAAGAGGATTGGCAAATCTTGGCTATGTTCAGAGAAGAATTGACCATCAGCAGGTGAATCAGGATGTCAGAAGGATCGATGAAAACTCAGGTCGAAGAAGTTCTCGACGCCATGAGGCCTGTGATTCAGCAGGATGGCGGAGATATCGAACTGGTATCTGTCGATGAATCTGGAGTCGTCCAAATTCGTTTTCTTGGAGCCTGCATCGGCTGCCCTTCGAGGTCCATGACCTTGCAGACGCTGATCGATCGAAATCTTCGGGATTATGTCCCTGGATTCTCCTCCGTCAACGCTGTTGACTCCTGAACTGGGCCTGAGGCCCTCAAAGCCCCCCCTTATCGGACAAGATATTGCCCACAATGGCTTTAGCTGCCTCTGATCCCAATGAAAACTTGGGTTGAGGCCGATTGTCGTGTACCCTCTAGCGTTGGTGTACTGGAGCAAGCTGCTTCGGACTTTCAGCATCAATCTGTACTGGGCAGGAGGTCCCGTCGGTGCTGGTTATAACGCGACGAGAAGGTGAAGAAGTTGTCATCGGAGATCCAGCGAATCCCATTGGGATCGTGAGGATCGCATCCGTGAAGGGCGATCGTGTCCGTCTGGCATTGAATTTTCCACGTGATGTGGAAGTTCACAGGCGAGAGGTTGCCGAGCAGATCGCATCCGAGAACCCGACTGTAGTTGGCAAAATACGTCCAGCAGGCAGTTGAACTCCCGTAACGGCTTCATTCCAATAAAAAAAGTTCGTGACGTGTGGTGGGACACGCCACGAACCGGGAAGGGGTGGACTCGCGAACCAAATGGTTCGCAAGCCGCTCATTGAGGAAGCGTGACCGGTTCCGTTGGGAATCGGTGCACGCGCGGCCCCGGCTATGCCGGGAGGGTGGCAGGTCCACAATGACGTCCGTGTCACCGAGGAGGATTCCCTGCCGTTCTGCAGGCCATCCATGGCCTGCTCAATCGTGATTCAGAGGATCCTGGCGGGATCAGTCGCCGGTGGGAAGGCGAGTGACTATCCCCGATTTCCTGAGCCATCCATGGCTCTGTGGTGCGGTAATCGTGCCTTGAAGTCCATTTCAAGGCAGTTTCATGCCGGGAAGATCCAAATCAATCCTGATGTTCATACGCCCAAGGGTCGTTCATTCACCTCCATGGTTTCGGTGGCGATCCTGAGCACGTCGTGCTCGCATGACGATCTCCGACTGCTTGGCTAGTTTCTCGTCTCGTCTTCTGGCCCAGGCCTCCGGATCCCTCAATTCGAGATGATCCTTGACGCCGAGAATGACCACGTTCGATTCCAGACCAGCTAGATTCAGCAGACGTTCCGGAATCCTGATTCGACCGCTCTTGTCCGGCTCCACCCAGGCTGACTGGCTGTAGAGAAGTTCTTCGAACTCGGCAAGATCCTCGTCGGGCAGCAGTGATTGCTCCGAAGTCGAAGCCAGCTTCTCGAACGTCTTTTCGGGCCACAGCCACAGGGAAGCATCTGTTCCAGGAGCCAGATAGAACGCACAGCCGTGACGCGCCGGATCCAGCCTCGAGCGGATCTCTGACGGAATGGCAACTCGATGCTTGGCATCGATCGTGTGTTCGTACTCGCCTGTAAAAAGCACGCATCTGGCCCTCACCTCTTGCCAGCTGATTCGCCCTCCAGAGTCGGAAGACCAGATGGTGGTCTCCAGGAGCCCTTTGCTCTGGCACGAGACGGCCCGTGCTTGCTGAAAGGGTGATTGGAATCAGCTGTCCAACTGCTCGGGAGATTACCCCACGATGCCCCACAATGCAACACATTTAAGCCCCATCACCCATTCATTCCCCCATTTCATCACGCAAAGTCCCTTCATGGCGTGTAGATCGACCGTGTTATCGCACCTCGGAGATTTAATTTTCTGAAGACAACTTTTCAAGGTCTTCAGACATGGAGATGAGCTCAAATGCATCCTGAACCACTCTTTATCGGCCAATTTGTGTTTTATCCACGATTCAACCACAAGTCCCATTCTCAGGATGCATGGAGCTCATTCTGGCGCAGACTGAAGTGTCGATGAGATTGCATCAGCTTCAGACCAAGGATGAGCCCAGTGAGAATGCCACATGACCGCATTGTGAATGTTGATCAAGCTTCAAGTGATACCGTCGATCCAAGGATCGTTGGATCACTTCCACAGGGCCAGTTCCTCATGACGGCATCCGCAGACGGAGTCCGATCAGGTCATATCACTCGCTGGGTCCAGCAATGCAGCCAGGTTCCGTTGCTTGTGAGCGTCGCGATACCAAGAGGAACCACGATCGAACCACTCCTCCGCGACAGTCGCTGCTTTGCCATCTGCGGGATTCGACCGGAAGACCGTGTCATCGACCGCCGGTTCAACGTCGATGACAAGAATCAGGAAGATCCATTCGTCGGACTGGACTCCTTCCACGACATCACCGGCGCCCCCATCCTTCGCAGAGCCCGGTACTACCTTGATTGCGAACTGATAGGGCACCTGGCCATGGAGTCGGATTGCCGGATATACATCGGACAGGTCGCCAGTGGCCAATGGCTGGATCTGAACGAAGCCAGCGGCGACGGGGCCTGAATCAGCCATTCAACTCATGTCTGCCGGTCGTGGATCCCAAGCGATTTCCCGATCTGCTCGTCCATGGCCTCGTCGAACACGTCACAGGAGAAACGCTCCGCATTCAGGCGGCAGTCCGTGTCCTGGACATGCCAGCGACTGGATTCACCCATGGCATGCGCAAACGCCTCTGACGACTGCTCATCCACGAACAGGCCGGACTCGGAGGTTATGGTTTCCAAGGCACCACCCCTACCCAGTGCAATCACCGGACAACCGCAGGCCTGTGCTTCCACCGCGACGATTCCGAAGTCCTCTTCCTGAGGAAAGAGCAGCGCTCTTGTCGATCGGTACAGATCCCGCAGGTCCTCATCGGAAACACGACCAAGAAACTCCACACCCGGCAGGGACTCGCGACGAAGCGATTCCAACTGGCTTCCCCCACCGACAACCTTGATTGCATGCCCACCATCAACCGCCGCCTTGATGGCCAGATCGGTTCGCTTGTACGGCTCGAGTGCGCCGACCACGAGAAACCAGTCCTGCCTGTCTACATCAGCATCAGGTGTGAAGTAGTTCGTTCTCACCGGAGGATAGACCACCGTGGACTCCCGGTCCCAGCATCGTCTTATGCGATCGGCGATATGGTGACTGTTGGCCAGGAAACAATCGACGCCCTTGGCTGTCTTCCGATCCCATTTCTGAAAACGGCCGCGAATGGTCCGAAGTCCTGCGGCACGGAGATATCCCCTCGAGCCAACGGCATAGTCCTCCGTCTGATCCCATATGTATCGCGCGGGGGAATGGCAGTAGCAGAGATGAGGCACACCCTCGGGCACCTTGACGGACTTGGCCACCGACGAACTGTCGGAAAGAACCAGATCACACTCGCGAATGGCAAGCGACTCGATCATCCTGGGGATGATCGGCAGATACCACCGTCGAAGGGAACCGCTGGCACCGGGCAATCGCTGCATGGGGGATACATGAATTCGACAGGCGTCGATCGCATCCGTGAGTGGCGAACCATCGTGCACAAGCGTGTACAGATCCGTGGGCCCGTACCGGGAAGCGAATCGGTCAAGAACACGTTCAGCACCACGGACTGTGACGAGCCAATCATGGACTAGGACGATGTCTGGATGGCCGCTCTTGCCTATCATCATTGAATCATGCCCAATCACACTCTTCATGCAGCCAACTTGCTGAAACTGGATTACCTCGCCGAGGCCGGCAATCATCCCTCGCCATGCCCGATCGTTGACGTCCACACGCATCTGTCCGGAAACGATGCCGTGAGGTGCTACCAGCGAGCCGCTGATGCGTACGGTATCACGCTCACCTACAGCATGACCCCACTCGATCAGGTCGAGACCGTCCAGTCCATTCTCGGAGAACGAGTCCGCTTCATCGCCGTTCCCGATTTTGCCCAGGAGGATCGTCTTCATGCCCATGGAGAGGGTTTCCTGGAGCGTATACGGGCATTCCATGATCTTGGAAGTCGTATTGTCAAATTCTGGTCGGCTCCTCGGGGAATCGATTATGGAATCGAGTCCGGCAATCCGGGTCTGCTGGCGCTCGATTCGCCCCAGCGTCTGGCGGCTATGGATCTGGCGTCTGAACTGGGAATGATGTTCATGACCCATGTCTCCGACCCGGATACCTGGTTCGAGACTCGTTACACAGATGCCCAACGGTATGGAACCAAGCGAGATCAGTATGAACCACTTGAAAGACTGCTTGATCGATACCAGCAACCCTGGATAGCGGCTCATATGGGTGGCTGGCCGGAGGATCTGTCATTCCTCGATGGGCTGCTCGAACGTCATGACAACCTTCATCTTGACACCTCGGCCACCAAGTGGATGATTCGAGTCCTCAGTACGCATACCAACGAGGATCTGGCTTCCTTCCTGGCAAGATGGAAAGGAAGGATCCTCTTCGGCTCGGACATCGTCACCCGCGAAGAGCACATGACACCGGCCGAACAGCTCCCGAGCGATCCCCCACCACAGGCTGCCTCACCCGAGGAGGCGTTCGATCTCTACGCAAGTCGTTATTGGGCTCTTCGAACCTTGTGGGAAAGCGACTATCGAGGACCTTCTCCGATTGCGGATCCCGATCTTGAGATGGTCGACCCCGATCGGTTCGGACCATTGGATTCACCCGCCCTGGAGGGAAAGGGGATTCCGGAGGAACTGCTGGTATCCCTGTATCACGATGCCGCGATGAATCTGCTCGCCCCGGATAGGGAAATGGCCCGCTGATACAGCGTGTCCAGGTTCTGCAGGTAACCGGCCCAACGCTCCTGCCAGGCATCGGGCTCGATCTCGACCTTCTCCCGCATGTTCTCACTGAGCCACTTGGTTGCTGCGTGCTCGCCATGCATCAAGGAGTGATGCAGGAGTGGATGCCGTCCTGAATAGTCGCCGGCAGGATGCCCCACACCGAGAACGACAGGAACACCCGCCGATGCGGCCGCGATGGCCGGCGCCGCATCACAGACATGATTTCGAACGGCGATCGCCGAAGGGGCGACGGCCATGTCCAGAGAACCGGCGACCTCCTCGATGGAGTCGATTCGATCATCGAACACGAGCTCCACATCAAGTCCGGCACAGCCCAACCATCGAACAAGATCGCCTCGACGCGCTCCACGACTTGAAGCCAGGAGCATGAAGTGATCGTGGAACATGCAGCAGCGAGGCGACATGGATCCGTAGTCCAGAAGATTCAGGTGTTCCATGGGCGATCCGATGATGCCCATCACCGTCGTCTTCGAGTCCGCTCCCCAACTCTGTCTGAGAATTTCATTTCGAGCCTGAAAACGATCTGGATTCAACACCGGCTCGATGATCTCCTCACCTCCGGCTCCTCGACGACTACCGCCCACAAGCGCCCATGCACGTTCCAGAGAGCGATTGGACCCGAATGCGCAGGCTGCACGCCCCGAGAACATCGTGGAAGCCGCCACTGCCGCCTGTGGATCGGAGGCGTCGAATCCGTCAATGCTGATCGCCACCGCCTGTCGCCTGTCGAGACCGGCCACGAGTGCCGCCGAACGAAGGCCCCAGGCATGAACGACATCGAATCCCGCATCGCCCCAGCGTCTTCTCTTGAGCAGTGATTTCAGAAGGCCCGATTGGAAAAAGGGAAATCGAGCGCCGGCCGGCAGGGTTCCATGCACTCCATCGGGAAGCCCCCCGACGGAAAGCAGGACATCATCCGATCGATCCGAGATCAGATCCTTGACGTGATCCATGCAAGCCGACGGACCATCGGATCGTGATCCATCCACGAGGTGCAGAATTCTCGAGGGCATCGCCCCCGAAGCGGTCACTTCGGAATCTCGAACAGTCATCAACGTTCGCCGTACAGAAGATTGGCGCCAATGGCCGCCTCGCTGTGTTCATAGAAAAGCATGGCGACCTTTTTTCCAGTCTCGATGGCCAGAAGCTCACCAAGTTTCTGACGCTGTCTGGAGTCCGTCATCCCCTGGGACTTGGTACCGGGCAGAGTGACCTCGACCAGTCTTGCATCCGAATCCTCGACGCGAGGGAACATCCTCTTCTGTTCGTTCAGATCGATCACCCGTACTCGACAGGCCGCATAGGGCTCTGGAGTCATGCCGTCCTGAGTCAGCGAGAACCCCACCATCTCGACATAGATGACCTGCTTGGCCCCGACCAGTTCACCGACACGATCGATACCCGCCGGATGCGGACCCCGGTCCAACTGGCGAGCTGCTGCCGTGGCATCCCTTGGTGAAATCACATCGGTGACGAGCTCTTCCTTCAGAAGTCCCTCACTGGCGGTATCACCGATGATCCTGCGCAGACGCACCGGACTCACCCAGTTTCTTCGATCGTCGATGAAGATGACCGTGCTCGTATCCTTGAGTTCGTACTGCGCCTCCGTGACGGGATTCGGCGCAGTCACATAGGCGACCGTACTGGCGATGTTGCAAGAGCAGAGCATCATGCAGAAGGCGACTCCGAGAAGCACAGCCGATGCCAGTTTGATTCGAGACATCGTGGTCATGCGTCAGATCTCCACATCCACATTGTTGCGGTCCAGCTCCGGACGATACTGATCCGGATACTTCGGTTGAACGTGCGGGTAGAACAACCACCCGACGTTCTTGATGAATTCGACGTACAACCCCGTTCGAATCGCGTTTTCAGTCGCGCTTTCCCGATCAAGCTCCTTGAGCTTGGGGAATCTGGCACTGACCTGGTAGATATCCGCCAGTTCATCCGGCTCGATGTTGTCTCGTTCGATGATACCGACCATGGCGATGCACTGACCATCCCACATCCATCGATTTCCACGCGGATGGAGTCGGAAGTTCTGAATGTCAACGAGAACAACACGGTCCACGTTCAGCTGCTTGGCGATGTCGCCATAGGGCAGAGCGTTCCACTGCGGTGTGGAGAACTTCCAGTTGCGAACGATTGGCTGTGGAAGAATCCGAATTCCGGAGACCTTGTCCTGCAATCGCTTGCTGACACCTTCCGCCACGGTATCGCACAACATGGGATGCTCATAGAGAGTCGCCAGATCCGCATCCACGACGACCGCCACCGTCTGATGCTCCAGACCGTCGTAGCGAGCCAGGACTTCGACGAGTTTCTGGTACTCGAAATTCTGCTGCATTCCCGCCGCTATGTAACCAACGGCACAGCCACACAGCCATGGAAGTGATGACACGAGCAACAAGATGGTGATCAGACGACGTATTCCTGCCATCGACATCAGATGAGTCCTCTGTGGTCCACGATTTTCCATACCCATGCCAACAAGGCAAAGGCCACAAGTCCCCATGTCCACCAGCGGTTCCAGACTGTTGAGATCAACCCACCGGGTCCTCGACCCAATATGGCTGTCCACAGCCCGCCGATGATGGCCATGGCGACGACCACGCAGAATACCAGCCCAAGCGGCTGAGCTCGAAAACCACTGACCCAATCGCCCCTTACGGTATTGCTGAAGGCGGTGGTCATGCCACAGGTGGGACAGGGCATGTCCATCATGGTGATCCAGTTGCAGGGCGGTAGCCCAAGCGCCCGATGAGTACCCAAGCCCGCTTCGGCAGGTGCCAGCGAGGCGGCAACGCCAAGAATGACGATTCCGACAAGCGCAACTGACAATCCGATCAAGCGGCCCTTGAAACAGGATCCATCGGAATCCAATGGGACCTTGTCGGTAATAGGATCTTCATCAGCCATTCCGTAGACGTTAGCCGCTCAGGTTCTGAGAGGCAAGAAAACGAATTAATGGATGACTACCGATGGGTTTCCGCTTTTCAACGAAGCGGTCATCCCTCCAGTGGGACTTGAATCCAGTTTTCCTGCGTCCCATCCACTCGAACAAGCAGATGGGGATGCCAACCGGAACCTCTGAGTCCGCACAGGGCCTCGACATCCTCTCCGAGGACATGGATCTCAACCGAGTC
>DEYM01000167.1:52780-78562 GCA_002364555.1 Phycisphaerales bacterium UBA3158
GGGAGGCTGGTCATGTCCTCGACTCGACAAAGCAGATGTAGATGACCGGAATCATCGGTCGCCAACTCCACCATTCGACAGGCTGGGCAATGCACTGGCAGCGCATGGATACCGGGAAGATGGGAACTCAACATCGTCGACTTACGGGTATCCCCCTCACTCCTCGCCTTTTCGTGGCCAGAGTCCTCACTCGTGGCCGAAGTCGGCGGCGGCACACTACCGGAGGAGACGGGCACCTCGCGTGACGGCTTGACTGTCGGCTGCATGGGGATCAGCCTCTTGCAATCCGATTCGATCTCGACTCCATGCGACTCATCAGGCACCGTATTCGACACGGACTCGAACTCGATCATGGCCTGAGCCAGTGAGGCAGGTGTCATCGGACTCTCTTCGAATCGGGAGGAAACCACTCTTGAATTCGAACGATCATCCTCGCGGGATCTTTCCATGACAGGACCGCGGCGAATACGCCTGGCAAGCTCGGCCAGACCGCCATCGTGGTCTGGCACCGCACATGAGGCGACGAGCCCTGTATCGCCCTCGATCTTTCCAATCGCTCCGACAAAGCTGACCCGACGATCAAGATGTCTGGAGGCGGCATCGATCAAGCGAGTCGCCGTTGCATCCACCTCCGACGGCTCGGAACCCGCGATCACAAGTTCCACCGTGAGTTCATCATCGATCTTCAGATTCTTCAACTGACTGTAGGCACCGACGATGGCAGCCTGATCTCCACCTGTCACCAGTGCGATTCGATCTGGCTCGACGCTTGCAAGGACATCCGAATCGATATTCGAGTCCGGAACCAGCACGATCCTGGAATCTTCCGGAAGATGTTCCAATCTAGAAAGAGTCGATTCATCGAGACTGGCGATTGATGAACCCATGCACTCGAGAAAAAGTGTCTGGTCCTCCTGCCTGGCCACGATGAGCGAATCGCATTCTGGCAAAAGCAAACTGGCGACGGGCAGTCGCCACAATCCAGCCCTCACCGGCAGATGCCCCATGAGCAGAACGATGATCTCTGGGCGATGTCGTGACTCGGAGACACCATCGGAACCGCGATCCATGCCCGGTGTCGTCATGCAGGCCGTCAACTGGTCAATATCGTCTCTGAGCCGGCTCATGCACCATCGATCTCGTCGCCGACGATCAGATGACTGATGGGCTGATTCTGTTCCTGTCCGGAGCTCACGCTGTTGTACGGATCCCGATGCATACGACCATCCACCGCGATCTGATACCGGTACTCTCCCGGAGGCAGCGCCACGACCGCCTCGAAGAGGCCCGAGTCGGGCTTGAAGCTCATCGGGGTCGCGGACATCGACCAACCGTTGAAATCACCACAGATGGACATCGACTGATTGGATCCACCAGGCTGCCTGAAACGGATCCCCCGTTCGGTGACCTCGACACCAAAGGTGACAGGCACAGGATGTTCCTGTCGATTGTCATCCCCTGATTCGACACGCATCGCGATCTCTGCGACTCGTGAATTGGGATGGTTCTCTCTGACATCCTCCGTGACTTTCAACTGCGAAGGAGGATTCGCCAGCAGCCAGTCGAGAAGCATCTCGACATCATTTCGTGCATCGGAACCGGGGGCGTGTTCCACAACCGGCTGCCCCAGACTGGCGGCTACCCGAAAGGCCTCGTCCTCACGTATCTGAACAGGAATGAGCAGATCGTCGAAGTGCTGTCTCAGTGTGGCGAGAATCCTGATCGCCAGAGCCGATGTGGGATCGTAGAGAGTCGGAAGCATGTGACAGTGCAATGGCTTGTTCAGCCTGTGCACCAATGCCTCTATGGTCTGCCTTTGACGATGAGCACCCTGCATGGCGAAGTAGCCGGTCTCGACTGGAACGATCGCCTCCTGAGCGGCCCTGAGGGCATTGAATGTGAGCAGTCCTATGGAAGGTGGGCAGTCGATCAGACACAGATCATGTCCGTGGGAGAGGGATTCCAACGCTTGCGAGAGACGCTGGTCACGATCCGCCAGCCTGGAAAGTTCACCTTCCGAGGAATCCTGGAGTGCCAGCATGATGGTGCTGGGCAACAACGACAGGTTTCTTCCGACCGGCCAGAGTCTGCTGAACGCATCGGGATCTGGCTGCTGGGCCAGCATCGCCTCGACGACACCGAACTCGATCCCATCGAGTGGGACGCCCAGACCAGCCGCACAATGCCCCTGAGGGTCCATATCGACCACGAGGGTTCGGATGCCTCTTGAAGCAGCCACGGCACCAAGATTGATGGCGGTTGTGGTCTTGCCACAACCACCCTTCTGATTCACGATTGCGATGGTACGCACGGTGGTATTGATCCCAGTTGCTGCGGAACTGTACTGATAGCCAATTCCTTATCGGCCTCGTCAGACTTGCTGCTTGAACCGGGATCCCGATCTCATCACTCTCAGACAGCCCCGACGACCTCCCAGGCCCTCTGCACCACATCCATGGGGACATCGTCGTGAATGGAAACGCCGTTCGAATCGGGAAGCACGAGACGCAGTTGACCATCATGGGCTTTCTTGTCGAATCGCATCGTCTGGATGAGCTGAGCTGCGGGGATCGGGGAGGAAAGGCGGCTCGGCAGCCCTACCAACTCGATGATTGATCGCATGCGATCGACTCTGTCGACCTCGATCATTCCCAGCTCCAGGGCGCAAGTAGCTGCTGCAACAAGACCAATGGCCACGGCTTCACCGTGCCTCAGATCCAATGATCCAATCGGTTCAATGGCATGGGCGAAGGTATGCCCGAGATTCAAGGATGCCCGTACGCCACTTTCACGTTCATCATTCTCGATGACCGAGATCTTGATCTGGACCGCCTGGTGAATCAGCCTTTCGAGACAGTCCGGCTCGGCGGCAAGAATGCCCACGCGATCGGATTCGATGAGATCAAGCATCGATGGGTCGGCGATCATGGCATGCTTGATGCATTCACCCAGTCCACATCGCAATTCACGTTGATCCAGCGTCTTGAGAACCAGGGGGTCCATGAGTACCGCTTCAGGCTGCCAGAAGGCACCCGCCAGATTCTTCCCAATTCCGCCTCCATCAGGCAGTGGCAGATTGACTCCCGTCTTGCCTCCCACCGAAGCATCCACCATGGCCAGAAGCGTCGTCGGAATCTGAACAAGGGAAATTCCACGCATGTAGGAAGCCGCCACGAATCCGGCGACATCACCGGTGATGCCGCCACCAACCGCCGCGATCAGCCCACCCCTGTCCAATCCGGCCACGAGGCAATCATCCAGAAGTCCACCGACGGTTTCCAATCGCTTGCTGGCTTCAGAGGCCTCGAGATCGACTGCCTGCATGTTCCATTCCGACGAGAAGCCTTCCATGAGTGACTGTCCATGCAGAGGCCGAACCTTGTCGTCGAACACAACCAGTCCATGACGACCGCCATGAATGTCCTTCAGACGTTCACCGATCTGAGGAAACAAACCGGCCTCGATCATCACGGGATACGATCCGCCTGGTACCGACACATTCAAATCGATCATGAACCTCTCCTCTCGTTCTGGGCGCGTAGTTCCTCCAACGCAGCGACAGGGTCGTCGGAAACGGGTGTTCCTTTTTCAATCACGCGTGCCTCTCTTGCCGAATACTGCCATCCCTGGCGTCTGGCGAAGACCATGACGGCCAATCCAACGATGACGAGAAGTCCCATGAATCCAAGCAGCATGAGGATATCCATTTGTTCCCAGACCATCGTCTCCACTCGTCCTGCTGCCAATGGACTGACACCGAAAAAAGTCGGATAGGCTCTCAAACGACCATCTCTGGATCGAACCTCGATGTTTCTGAAGAACCTCGCATCGATGGAGATCACTCGACCATCACCCGCGAAACCCGAGGCCTGTGATCTCGGGAGATAGACGATGACCGGTTCACCAGACACCAGTCGTACCATCCACTCCTCGATGGCTTGATGAGGCCGTGTCATTTGTCTTGTCTCGAGCAGTCGGCCTCGAATTCTGAAGACATCACCTCGAGCGTCGTCGGGAGAGGCAAGCAGTGAATCCAACTGCAGTCGAATTCGCACCGGCTCATCCGATTGGCTGTTCGAATTGCTGGCTTCGATCACATACCCGGCCATCAGTTCAAAGGCATCACCTTGAACATCGGGACCATCCTGAACCAGATTGAGAATCTGAGCCGTCTGCGAATCGAGCCTTGGCAAATTTGCAGAAGCCTCCTGATTCAAAAGAATCGGAAGGCAGATGACAAACCACACGATGGCTGGAATGACCTGGATAGTCACTCCACGCCTCGTGAACAAAGCGTCAAATGACAGGTGCAAAGCGAGCAAACGACCCCAAGGGGATTCGAACCCCTGTTCTCAGGATGAAAACCTGATGTCCTGGACCTGACTAGACGATGGGGTCAGGAGAAACGAATCGTACGCAAATCCCTCTCCGGCTTCAAATCGCCAGCAGACCAAATTCGCCCAGAGCCCTGCTAGCCTGCACCTGCCATGACTGAACCAAGGCCACAAAGAACGATCTTCTGCCCACTGGAAATAGAGGCCAAAGGCCTCAAAAAACATGGTGTGGAGGATTCCATCACGATTTCAGGCCCAGGGGCCCAGTCTGTTGAAAAAGCTGTTCGAGATGCTTCTGGAGGTCCTGTTCACCGGCACTTCATTCTGGCTGGCCTCGCCGGCGGATTAAACCCCAAGATTCTTTCCGGAGAGGCCTTCTGGATCAGCAGGATTCTGGATAGTGACGCCAACACTTTGGCGATGGATGAGTCGGTGAATCCCGAGAGCGGCTCGAGAGCGAGCATCCACATGGTCAATACCCCCCTCTTTAGCCCTGAGGACAAGCGAAAACTGCATGAAGCCTCCAAGGCCGATCTGGTCGACATGGAAGCCTGGGCATTTGCTCAGGCCTGTGAGAAGCTTGGAATCAAATGGTCCATCATCCGGGGAGTCAGTGACGATTCATCTGAAAATCTCCCTCCGGGCACTGATTCACTCGTGGACCAGAGCGGCTCATCCAGACCATGGAGAATCGCGACCTACCTGCTCACCCGACCATGGAGAATTCCCGCCCTGACACGCCTCTCAGGGCGAACGAGCCGAGCGTTGGAAAATGTTGCTTGTGAACTCAGAAAGTTGAGCGGATCAACTGGTCTGTGAATCGGCTTCTACCAGCCATTTTACCAGCAGCACCTCGCTCAATATTCCACTAAGTTGTTTGTTATTAGCATCTTATGTCGATATCTGAGAAAGCGGTCTAATCAGATTGACCGCTGACTGGGGTAGTCGCTACCGTATTCACACGACGGTCTTGAACCGTCATTTGGAATAGATCATCAGTCTTCAAACCGCGGATTAACTCCGTGGCGCGCCGCCGTCTGGAAGTGTCGGAGCTTCAGACGGCGGTCTTTTTTTTGGTCCATGTAGACCAGCCTTGCGTGGGTCCGAATGAGTTATCGGAATCAGTAGATTCCATGTTTTTCACAGCAGGACTTGTCTGGGACTTCAATAGTGCCGATGCGACGTTTTAGGCACTTCAGATGAGTTTCATCACAAGACGAATGATCTTCAACCTGATAGCCTGCCATGACTATCCAAGCCCCCGGGAAGGGGCCCAGACGCGAGGAATTCGATCATGTTTCTGATGATGACACTGACCCTTTCAAGTGTGCTTGCAGCATCTCCACAGCCGGCTCAGAAGGCCACTACTGGCTTTCGTCTTGAAACAACGACCAATGCCTCCCATCTAGCCGCCTCCCTGAGTCACCTTCGAGTGGCTCCAGCAGCCTTCCAGGACGATATGGATAGTTCACAAGGTTCGGATCCCAACATGGATCTTTCGGCATCGAGCGACCCCATGAATCAGTCCTCCTCCACGAGTGACTCCATCGATGGTGGAAGTGAAGCCGTACCGGTCTTTGGTGCCGAAGGCTCCATGCGATGGACCATCCATGGTGGCTGGGGCATCGACGTCCATGGCTCCAATCAGGAAATCCAGGGCGGCGTGGGCATGCAGTACTTCATCGTCGATGGATTCGCCTTCGCTCCGGAAGTGAATCTCTGGGGATTCTTCCAGACGGGCCCTGATGCATTTGGTGGCAGCCTCGATCTGATGTTCGAGTGGCACTTCATCCGTCAGACCACATGGTCCCTCTATGGAGACTTCGGTATCGGTCTTCTTGGAACGACCGCCAACGTGCCCTACAACGGTTCGGAATTCAACTTCACGCCGCAGGCCGGCCTTGGCGTGACCTTCGACATCGGCAACAACAATCGTTGGTATGCGGGCGTTCGATGGCATCACATCTCGAATGCCAGTCTCTACGAGGACAACCCCGGCCGTGACAGCATTCTCCTGTACACGGGCATCAATTTCCCGTTCTAGGTGACGACACGTCGCGCCGGACGGTGTAACCGCTCACTTGCCAACAGCATGACTCAGGGCATCGTCGAGGTCTTCTGTCCCTCGCCGTTTTCGGTCGATACGGTTCCTGCTCCAGTCAGGCTCGTCGCCAGCGAGACGAGCGTCTGCCCCTTGTTGTTCCTGGTCTGAAGCGCGCCACTTCCATGCTCGTTGACTCCGATGAGGACAAGGGTCCTCTTCTGCCTGTCGAGGATCGAAACAGTCCCGCCTTCCAGATGAGCCATCAACTCGACAAGGCGATGTCCGTCACGGTGCCCGATGCCAACCACTCCACCAGCCTTGTTCGAACCCAGCTCGACGACTGTCTGGCCTTCGCCATTGACGACCTCGAACTTCTTCGCCTTGATCACGTCGGGGACGACTTGAAGCGTGGTTGCAGCGAGAAGCCCCGCGGCGACAACCAGAGCGAGAACGCCCAGAAGCATTCGTTTCAGTATGCGGACCTGGGATTCAAGCGATTCGATTCTGCCATCGATAGTCATAGCGGAGTGCTCCTGAAGAAGGGATGCACACACCTTAGGACACATTGACTTTCGAGGAGTTGACCCGCCAACAACGAATCAGAGGAGCTCTCAGGGAGCCTTGCCGAAGACCAGGCTCACGTTGTGACCGCCGAATCCGAACGAGTTGTTCAGGGCGTACGTGATGTCGCGTTCCTTGGCCTCGTTGGCGGCGAAGTCGAGATCGAATCCCTCATCGGGATTCTCGAGGTTGATCGTCGGTGGGATCACACCCTCCGTGATGCTCTTCATGACGGCGACCGATTCGATGCCACCTGCGGCACCAAGCCCATGACCGGTCATCGATTTCGTCGAGGACATGGTCAGCTTGTAGGCATGGTCTCCAAAGACATCCTTGACCGCCTGAACCTCAGAGGCATCGCCCAGAGGCGTGGACGTTCCATGGGCATTGATGTAATCGATGTCGGTCGTGTTGATGCGGGCATTCTTCAAGGCGAGCTTCATCGCACGAGCGGCACCTTCACCGTTTTCCGCCGGTGCAGCGATGTGATGCGCATCACCGGAGATTCCATAGCCCAGGAACTCTCCGAGAATCTCGGCACCACGAGCCTTGGCATGCGCAAGGGATTCCAGCACCACGACGGCACCACCTTCCGCCAGGACAAAGCCATCTCGATCGCGATCGAATGGACGGGACGCCCTGTGCGGATCGTCATTTCTGGTCGACAGGGCCTTCATGGCGGAAAAGGCGGAGATGCAGAGGGAAGACACGGCTGCTTCGGTACCACCGGTCAGCATGACATCGGCGTTGCCTAGCTGAATCTGCTGTGCAGCCAAGGCCAGAGCATGGGCTCCGGAGGCGCATGCCGTGGCGGTGACGAGATTCATGCCCTTGAGATTCATCCTGAGACTGATGTTGCCAGTGCAGGCATTGAGCATCAGCTTGGGGACGCAGAAAGGGCTGATTCGTCGAGGTCCCTTGTTGATCAACTTGTGATGATCGGTTTCGATCGTGATGATGCCGCCGATGCCGCTGCCAATGGCGACACCACGGCGATGCGGATCACCCGAGTTGAAATCTATGCCTGACTGCTCGGCCGCCTCGATGCCGGCCCAGACTCCGATCTGGGAGTTGCGATCCATTCGCTTGCGTTCGAATACGTCAAGCTTCTCAGAGGGATCCCAATCCTTGACCTCACCGGCAATTCGAGCGTCCCATCGATCGTCCTGTTCAAACGCGGTAATCGGCCCCACGCCTGAACGGCCATTGATCATGCCATCCCAGAGTTCTGGAGCCGAATGACCAAGATCGGTCAATGCGCCCATTCCGGTAATGACAACGCGATGCAGATCACTGCTCATCGAGCACGCCCCCGCTTTGAATCACATGCAGAACCCCTGAACGAAAAGCATCCAACGGATACCCTTCTTCCAGATTCAACGAACTGCATAAAGGTCGATCTGACCCTGTACACGTCAGGACTTGGTCGCCTGAGAGATGTACTCGATGGCCTGGCCAACGGTCTGAATCTTCTCAGCCTGATCGTCGGGAATGGATGTCTCGAACTCATCCTCGAATTCCATAACCAGTTCAACCGTATCCAGACTGTCCGCATTCAGGTCGTTTGCGAAGCTGGTATCACGGGTGATCTCGGTCTTATCGACACCCATCTGCTCTGAAACGATCTCAATGACCTTTGCTTCAATCTCGGTGTCCGACACGGGATGATCTCCTGAAGATGAAGGGCTTGGAAGCCCCTAGGTTTAATGCGACCCATTGTAGCTGCTGGGCCGGGAAACGTGCAAAAGAAGGGGGGCCTAACAGACCATTCCCCCATCTACTGTCAGCACCTGTCCAGTCACATATCCGGCTCCCTCTGAGGCCAGAAAAGCGACGGCATGGGCGATTTCATCAGGCTTGCCAAGCCTTCTGAGAGGTAGCCGTTTGGCAGCCTCTTCGAGAATCTCGCTATTGAGGGCTCCGGTCATGTCGGTCTCGATGAATCCCGGTGCCACCACATTGGCGGTAATGCCCTTGGAACCGAGTTCCTTGGCCAGAGTCTTCGTCATTCCGACCATACCGGCCTTGGCGGCTGCATAGTTGGCCTGCCCAGCGTTGCCCACCAGCCCTGTCACGGAGCCGATGTTGATTATTCGTCCCCATCGACCTCGCATCATCGGACGAGCCACCGCCCGGCAGGTGACGAACGCGGCCTTCAGATTGACGTTCATGACCTCATCGAAGTCCTCGTCCGACATCCTCAGTATGAGTCCGTCGCGATTGATTCCAGCATTGTTGACCAGCACGTCGAGCCTGCCATGGGTATCCAGAATCGAAGTCATCAGCGCATCGACGGCCTTGGTATCGGCCAGATCGCAGACACGAGTCTCCGCCGAACCACCCGAGGACTGGATGGTGGATACCACCTCGTCGAGTCGCTTTTCATCCCTTGCCACGAGAACCATGTGAAAACCATCGGCCCCGAGACGTTCGGCGATCGATCGCCCTATGCCCCGACTTGCTCCTGTGACGATCGCAACACGACTATCAGTTTTCGCCATTGGATTCCTCGGTTTCCGATGTTCCAGAACTTGGGTTCAATTGATTCAACTCGATCCGAACAGGACGAATCTCAACGACCGCCGGGGGTCCGCTTCTTGCTGCCGCCACCACCTGGTGAACGTTTCTTGCTGCCACCGCCCGAAGCGAGTGACTGCGAGTCATCGTCGATGATCAGATCATTCAAGTTCGCGTCCGGTTGATCCCAGGCGAGCTTCTCCTTGGCCAGAACATCCCACCAGGCGGAAATCAGATCATCGCCGGTCAGTCGACCCATCATTGCCGGTGGTGTCGCCACCGACTCGAACAGCATCCCATCGCCCTGCTCACGATAATTCCAGAGCTGCGGCTGGGACAACTGGCCGACTTCATAGATCGCCAGGACACAACGTCCGCCTTGGGCCGAGGAACCGGTGGTGACGTAGACCGCATCGATACGGTCACCAGTCGCACTGGCCCACTGGCCTTCATCGACCATCGACTGGAGCTCCGCGGCATCTGCTGGACCGAGCATGGAGAGAACGGTCTCATGATCACCTGTTGCCCAGGAATCGAAGAACGTCAGGACACCACGCCTCCCCTGATTGGTGACAGGCGCATCCTCTTCGGGAACATACACCCGATCATCGATCTGCATCTCTTCCATCAACTCATCGATGGTCATCAGCTTCACGACCGGCTGGCTCTTCTTGGGAGGAGCCTTCTTGGCTTCCTTGACTGGCTCCTCTGCCGGTCCGCAACCGGAAAGCAGACTCGAGGTCACCAGCAGTACGCCGATGATCAACAGACTAATGCTGATACGAGGGATCTGGTTCATCATGGTTCACAACCTCCATCTTTCGATCGATTCTCTTCATCAACCCCTTGAGTACCTTTCCCGGAGCCAGTTCATGAAAACCCGAATACTCGGATTCGAGCATGCTCTGAATTGACTGGGACCAACGGACAGGGCTGGTTATCTGCTCAACAAGACGTGTTCGTATTTCTTCGACATCGGTCCCATGGGGTTGTGCGGTCACATTCGACCAGACGGGAACCTGCGGTGCCTTCATCTCGATGCCTTCAAGCACATTCGACATGCGATCCGCTGCCGGTTGCATCAATGAGGAGTGAAACGCTCCGGCGACGGGCAGGGCCTTGGCACGATGGCCGGAGTCCCCTGCTTTTTCAACAGCCATCTGACAAGCCTGCTCGGAGCCGCTGAGCACGATCTGCCCCGGTGCATTGAAATTCGCACAGACAAGCACTTCGTCATCTCCGAGCGATGCCAGCACGGAGTCACAGAAGGACACCGCTTCCGATTCATCGGCAGCACCCATGAGGGCGACCATGCCTCCACGAGACGATTCCGCCGCCTCCTGCATCAGACGGCCTCGAGCCGCCACCGTCTCCAGGGCATCGGCGAAGTTCATGACTCCAGCCAGATGCAGGGCGGTGTACTCACCGAGGGACAGGCCCGATGCGGAAGTCGCTGTGAATGATTCGTTGTTGGCCCGAATTCCATGAAAACAGGCGACGGAGCAGGCCAGTATCGCGGGCTGACTCACATCGGTCTTGTTCAGAAGATCCACGGGACCATCGAAGCAGATCTCGCTGAGCGGACGTGGCAATCGACCATCAAGGATCTCATCGGCCTGCTTCATGATTCTGGCCGCCTCGGGAGAGGACTCACACCATGAGCGAGCCATGCCGAGTGCCTGAGCGCCCTGGCCGGGACACAAAACCGTGTTGTGCTGAATATCTGACATGTTGGACATCATAGATCAGAACGGCTGCCCCAAGTGAACCCTTGGGATTTCTAGAGGTTCCAGACGCTCGAGGCCCACGTGAGACCTCCGCCAAAGGCCACAAAGACGACGGTATCACCCTCTTCGAGCTTTCCGGCACGGCGTATCTGATCAAAGCACAGACCGACGGATCCAGCCGAGGAATTACCGTAGCGATCGATGTTCACGTAGACCTTTTCATCAGGCAGCCCGAGTTTTTCCTTGGCGGATTCGATGATCCGGATATTCGACTGATGGCAGATGAACTGCGCGATGTCGTCCGCAGTCAGTCCTGTGGAATTCAAGGCGTCCTGGATGACTTCCTTGAACTTGGAGACGGCGAAGCGATAGACATCACGCCCTTCCATTCGAAGCTTGCCCAGCTCGATGTCTATTTCCGGGGAATTCGGGGGAATGTCCTCTTTTTTCCGTGGCAGGAAAAGCGAAGGCCAGTTCTCGCCGTCGGACTGGATGACCTGGTAGATGCATCCCTTGTCGGGATTGTCGTCCCGGACCTGGATAGCGGCACCGGCGGCATCGCCGAAGAGAATCGAGACGGAACGTTCGTTGTAGTCGACGATGGTGGACATCGCGTCGCAACCCACCACACCGATGGCCTTGTGACGACCTGATCGGATCAATGAATCCGCGAGATTCATCGCATAGACGAATCCCGAGCAGGCGGCGACGAGATCGAAGGCACCGGCAGGCGCTGCACCGAGCGCCGCTCCGATACGGCAGGCATTCGAGGGACAGGTCATCTCGGAGGAGACCGACGCGACAATGATCAGATCGAGATCGGATCCCTTCATGCCGGCGTCCTCGAGGGCACGCTCGAGGGAATCACGCTGAAGCGTGTAGGCGGATTCCTTTCCAGGCGTGCAGATGCGACGCTCCGCGATTCCAGTGCGCTGGCGGATCCACTCATCGGAGGTATCCATCATGCTCGCGAGATCTGCGTTGGTCAGTACCCTTTCAGGAACAGCAGAACCCGTACCGGCAATTCGGACCCCGTGGGGAAACCCGGCTGTAGATGTCATCAAGCCTCCACTTCAACGCTGCCCAGGATTTCCTGGATAGCGTCATTCACACCCGACATGACAAACCGACGAGCACGTCCAATGGCGTTGGCAATTGTACGCGCTTCGCTGGAGCCATGACAGATCAGACAGATGCCGTTGACACCCATCAGTGGAGCACCGCCGTATTCGTGGTAGTCGTACTCCTTGTACAACTGCTTCACGATGGCCTTGAATTGTTCAGCGAGGGCCGGATCTACTTCAAGAGCACCGGCAGCCAGCTTCTTGATGATGCCGCTGGAGAGACCCTCCGCGAGCTTGAGAGTCACATTTCCGGTCACGCCATCACTGACGACCACATCCGCGGCACCGTCGAAGACGGCACGCCCCTCGACATAGCCGATGTAGTTGACCGCATCGCAGTCCCGCATCATGTCGCGGGCCTTCTTGAGATCCTCCGTGCCCTTGTGTTCCTCACCGCCGACATTCATCAACCCGACTCTCGGGGACTCTATGCCCAGAACCTGATTGGCATACACGGTGCCCATGACTCCGTACTGCATCAGATGATGGGGCTTGGGTTCGATGTTCGCACCCACGTCGATGAATGTCACAGGTCCAGTGAAGGTTGGAATCACGGCTGCGATCCCGGGGCGAGCCACAGCCGGCAGTCGACGCATGTGCATCTGGGCGGCAGCGACGAAAGCGCCGGTGTTTCCGGCGGAGATGACGACATCCAGCTGGCCATGCTCGGACTTGCGTGAGGCTTCTCGACAGACCTTCACGAGAGAGCTGTCGGTTTTCGTACGGACCGCCTCCACCGGGGATTCATCCATGGCGACTTCCTGAGTCGTCCAGACGAACTCGATCCGGGGATCGGAACAGTTGTTTTCTTCTAACCAGGACTCGATGGCCTTCTGATCACCGAACAGGACCAGTTGATCACCTTCATCCAGGAATTGGAGCCCTGACAGAGCCCCGTCCAGAATCGCCTGTGGGGCGTTGTCGCCACCCATGACATCGATACCGATGCGCATCGACTACTCGGTTCCAGTCGCCAGGGTGAGGCCTGGACGAACGTAACCGCATGCTCTGCAGGCTGCGTGGGGTTGCCGGGGATTGCCGCAACTCGGGCAGGTCACCAGATGCGTGCGAGTGATCGCATGATGTGACCGACGCTTGCGCTTGCGGCTTGGAGATGTACGAAATGCGGGTACGGCCATGACAAGTGCCTCTCAACTGGGCGTTCTTCAGCTCCCTTGGATGATCGTGACCTGAACGCCTCACATGAGGCTTTCCAAGGCACGCCAAGGCGTGAAGTAGAAGACCGCCACTTTAGAAACAAGCTGAGGGCATGTCAATGAAACAGTCCCCCAGACCCCCGCAGGAGCCCGATAAATCAACACTTCACCGGATTACAGCAGATGCAGCCATTCCTTGAAGAGGAAATCGAATCGCTCCGTGAGCAACGTGATTCGCCCCATCACCGTCAGGCCGAATGCCGCACCGAAGGTCACCATCAGAACGAAAATGCCGCCTCTTGCCGCCTTTCCGACTGCCCCCTTGTGCTCGAGGGAGAAGAAGAAGTAGACCAGACACAGCAATACGCTCAGCAGAATGATGACGGCACCAAGGGAGTTCCAGAATTCAAACTGCCCCGCCGCATTGGTTGCCCAGAGGGATGTGATCGTGCCCTTGATCTGGAGAAGGAAATCCGACTCCAGATGGGACGTCAATCGGAAACCAGCGGTTGCACCGATGATGAACGCCAATGGCCAACGGGCAATCCACCCTCCCTTTGGAAGCAGACGGCAGACGAGCATGATCGCGAGAATGCCGGGAAGGATGTAGACCCAATCCCACTGATAGCTCCAGGGAAGCCCCGGGGAGGTCCATGAACGAACCAGGGACGGGAACAGGTTGATCAGAAGCTGATCGACGATGCCCGTGTAGAACGCGTAGGCCATCCAATAGCCGGCGGAGGTTCCGACGACGATCGCCTCGGCGGCCTTGTAGAAGGGATTGTCACCCAGCAGGAAGGACATGATCGCGAGTGTCAGAATCGCCGACAACCATATCCCCACGGTACGACTGACTGAAAACGTCGCGTTCTCCGGTCGATCCGCTGCTGAGATATTCGCGGCAATGTTGGTCGTGACTTCCCACGTGGACGTCTTGCCCGTGCTTTTCCAGCCTTCCTTTGGAGATGACTCGATGTCGTTGTCGTTGACCCACTTCATCATGGTGGCATCACCGGTGACATGGACCAGCTTGGCTGATCCTCCTGCCACAATGGCCTTTTCCGATGAGGCCATCGAATCCTTCGAATAGACCTCGTCACCCAGTTGGGAATGAAGGGATTGATTCTCTGTGGAATCCTTCACTTCACGCGTATCGGAGACGACCGCCCCATGGTGGACCAGCTCCCGGACTTCGCCGGAGTTCGCAGGCAACCATTCATTCACCTTGACGGTCTCTTCGTACTGGCTGTAGTTCTGCTTTTCAGAGGTCACCCAGACATGTCCGGCATCCAGAGTGAAGTAGGCGACCACCATCCCGACGATCATGATTATGACCAGGATGCTCCACCCGATTTTCGCACCGGCTCCGGAATTCGGGATAGGCGTTTGTGCTTCATTGGTCATCGTGTGGATCCTCGCTTGCGATCAAGGAAGAAGATGATGTTGCCAACGACGATCAGCAGCAGCATCAGAAGGTGAGCCACGAACTGTGGACCCATTCGCTGAAAAGCGGCGGTCGTCGAGAACATCGAGTTGATCATTTCAGGCGTTGCCAACGACGGATACTCCTCGAGGAGAATCTGCTCGTAGCCAGCGGCCCCCTTGATGGCCGCCAGAAGACCAGCCATCGGATCCGGTATGTAGGGATAGAGCAGAGGCGCCTGGACTCCTGTGCAACCGGCCACCAGCGGAATGCCCGCAGGCGTCGCCGCGTACTGGACCCACTGCTTGGCTCCGGGATCGCCCGCACACACATTGACCATCAGGTCCATCGCCTTGGCGGACTTGATGTTCGCCGTCATCGGAATGTCTTCGAGAGACTGCTTCCTGGAGTCGGTGATGAACAGCTGCTTCCAGTCCACGATGATGTTCTTGATGACGGCTTCGCCACCTGGCTTGTAGCCGAATGACATGTAGTTCTCGCCATATTCGAGACCCTCGAATTCCGTATCGAGAATCTTCATGGCATCCTCGATGAACGGCTCGCCAAGTGGCCAGAGGCACATGAAGTACACCTTGTGGCCCTTGAATCCGCAATGACGAGTGAACGCCATGGCCATGGGGAGGAGTTCTCCCTGTGAACCGGGATCGAAATCGAAGGAGACGAGCACTCGCGAACCATCAGGCAGATCCTGAATGGCATCGAAGACGCTGCGGTCCATGAGTGTCGGCTTGTTCGGCGGAAGGAACTTCAGCAGGACAGGCAGGGCTACCGCCACACCCATGAGCAGGAAGATCCAGCGACGATCTAGGTTTCGGAGGAAATTCATCATGGGATCAGTCCTCCGATCCGAGGTATGAACGATCGATGCCCAGAAGCACCTTCAGCGAGACAGAGACGATACCCAAGGCGATTCCGATCATGATGGCCCTGTTGCCCGCCTTCTGAGGAACATCCAGAATGATCTGGGTGAGGTTCTCGAGACGAAGACCATTGAGCAACTGATACCACCAACCGGTCAGGTGCTGGCTCATTTCCATCGCCATGGCCTGCTGGTCGGCAGCCATGCTGGCATACGAGACGCCTTCGAATGTGAAGTTGTCCAGCATCACTCCGTTCTGAACCTGAATGGCGATCGCCTTGGCGAATTCCTGTGTCGCTTCGGGGAACGATGCGACATACGAGGCGATGTCGGGAAGGAAACTCGTCAGCCATACGCCTGCGTAGATCTGACCCAGCAGAACGATGAACGCCGTGCCGAGCAGGAGAGTCGCCTCGATGTTCTTGGCACGGAACGCCCTGAACGCCGCCGATGCGATGTAGAACGCCAGCATGGCGAACATCGTGGCCGTCAGCGGCTTGTAGACGTAGGAGTAGATCCACCAGAATGGAACGCCTTCCTGGGAAACCAGTGGGGCCGTCCATGGATTGTCAGGTGAAATCATGGTCGGCATGGCGCCGATCTTGAAGATTCCGATGATCAGCGTGATGAAGAATGCCAGGAGCGTGATCGCTCCATAGGCCCATCCCGGCTTCTTGTTGGAGATCTTGGAGAGGTTGAGCATGATGAGGTTGCCCGCACCAAGCACCATGGCACCTGCCGAGAGAATGATGAACATCTCCATGGCAGTCGCACCCCATTGCTCCGTAGCGGGGATGAAGTACGTCGCGATCAGCAGAAAGCCGATCGAAGCCGCCAAGATGAGAGGAATAGTCCGCTTCACTAGCATTAGTTTCCTCCCCCATCAATGGCGGGTTGGGCATCTTGATCCTCTTCCATGAGCTGCTCCAGTTCGCCATCGAGAATGGCGACCTTGAGCTCATTGGGGACAAGTCCGTCCTCGCCAAGAATATTGTTCGTGATGTACATGTCAGCCATACGCAACGGCTTGCTGTCAGGAACGACCGTGGCCAGCGTCGCCAGGAGACAGCCCAGAATGAGCAGGACCGCAGCGATGATCTTGCCGACATCCTGACCCTTGAGCGAGCCCAGCTGTTCCGGATCGTTCGAGAGATAGGCCGAGGCTGCAAAGAACTCCTCGCCGATCAGTGTGTAGTCACAGGCCGCCACGAAGAACGGAAGCTGCGAGGGCATGGCGGTACCAGCCACCTGAATCGCTCCAATGGAATTGGCTGTCTCGGCCAGAATCAGCGATTCGGCGTAGAAGGCACCCATGTAGAAGCAGGCTGCGGGCTTCTCCCGAACCATGACCCCCTGGACACCGGCCGTGTAGCCGAACTGTTCATCGGTCAGGTAGTAGATGTTGTCCTCGTTGTAGGCGTCCGGACGTCCTTCGCCGAGATAGGCGGCTTCGACCGTCTCGCGAGCAGTGGTCATCACCAGTGATCGAGCCGTGGGAACCTTCAACTCGGCATCGTATTGAGCGGCCGTTCGAGCCACGTTCGAGAGCACCGTGATGCCCGCGACCGTCTGGATGTCGTTGATGTCGAGAATTCCCGGGACGAAGAGGACAGGCTTGCCCATCTCCGTCGATCGGCCGACCGCCTCGGTCACCGCTTCCAGACCGGCAATCGGACGAACCTTGATCGTGCCTCCACGCTTGGCGTAGAAGACGAAGTAGATGATCACGATACTGATCAACATCATGATGATGAAGAACCAGAGCTTGCCGAGGTTGAGGTACTGCATCTCGGCCACCACCGGTTTGTCGGCGACCGCCAGCGGTGAGAAGCTGTTGCCCACACCTGAGGCGGCAACGGCGTATACGTAGGTCATGCCCGCATCCACGTTCTCGTCGAGGAACTGGTTGACGGAATAGGGAACCGACCCGACCGGCTGATTGGCTTCGTAGTCGAAGTCATCCGAAAAGCCCAGCTCGTACCCCTGCCCCGCAGGTGTCTCGGCTCCACTTTCCAGGCCAGCTGCCGTGGGCAGTACTTCCCTGTAGATCACGTAGCCGATCACCCCGTGGGAACCGTCTTTCAATACTCGATCGTCAGGGGACAGGCTCCATTTCACCATCACCTGGCCACCGACGTCGTTCGGGACGTCTTCGGCAACCACGTTGGCGGGCCCTGAAAGGGACAGCGTTTCACCATGAGACATGGCTGGCTGGAAACCCAACAGGACCAGGAGGAGAACTAGGGCTCGAATCATGCCACTCATTCCTCGATCAGTTCCACATTAGCTCGTGGCACGATTGCCTTCTCACCGGAGGGGAACGTGACCTCCAGAACGCGAGCTTTCGATCCGGAACCCAGTACATGCGGCTTGGCAGGTAGATCGGAAACCTTCCCGATCATGCCGAACCAGGGATCACGAATCACACGAAGAAGACGACCAGCTTCCAGCTGGCCTTCCTCGAATTGACCTTCATTTGCGGCAGGCGGCACCGATTCCAATGGAATGATTATCTCAGGCCGCATGACACCGGCACGGATCTGAGTGGCGCCGTTGATGGATGCCACTCGACCTTCGAACTCGCGAAGCATCGCGTAGGTCCGATCAGCCATGGCGATTTCACCAAAGCCCTCGGTGACGATCACCGTGATGCCGAGATTCTCACGACCCGTGATGGCCACACCAAGGTCGTATCCGAGGAGTTCCTTGAGATCCTGATCATCGATGCCACCGGAGATGATTCCAGCAGCCTTCACTTCACGAGCACGCTGGATCGCCTCGACCGTCATCCGGGCGCCGCCGATGATGAGGCAACCTGCCATGTCATCCGTGATCAGATCGGCCGTCAATTCCTGGTCGTGCCCCGAACCGACGACCCGGATCTTGCCCTGGGTCTCGCCGCCGACACCGAAGATGCCCTGCATGTAGGCCACATCGGCCTCGATCTCACATCCCTCATGCTCGGAGACGCTGACCACCTGACCACTCATGTAGGCCTTGACCTGCACTGGAAGCGGTGCGCCTCGAATGATGACCTGGCCGGTGACCGGAGAAATCGTCTCGACCGTGCCTTCGAATCTGGACTTCACGGTGTTCTTGAACATTCCGAACATGCCCTTGCTCTGGGCCATCGGCTCGTCAAGGGCGATGGCATCGCCCTCCGCCTTGAGCATGCAGGCGACGACATCGGCCGGGGGCAGCGACATCTGATTGGCGAGATTGACCGGATGGACGTTGCCTGGCAGATTCGTCTCGGCGACGATGTCGCCGGCATTCACCTGATCATTGATCTTCACACGCACATCGCCGGAGATCGGCAGACGTCGCATGATGCGATGTTTCTTGTGCCGGGTTACCAGCAATCCTGGGGTATAGGCCTTGGCCACGACAATGCTCCTGCTGGACGATCAGACGCCCACGGGTTCCGTTTCTTCCTTGTACACGTCGAGGGCGTCAAGCCAACCCTGTACGGTTGCCTGACAGGAGGATCGTTCCTCCGGAAGTGTCAGCGAGCGACCTCGTCCATCAAGGATCAGGCCGACGGTACCACCGCGAACCGATCTTTGCACTTTCTTGCCCGCTCCCTCTCCAAGATCGATTCCTCGAGCCGGCGACAGCGTGATGGTCCCCGTCTCGTGTTCTTCGAACGGCAGGAGCTGTATCTCACCACCGCTAATTTCCCCCGAAGCGGTGCGGTCACCTGTCAATTCGTACTTGAAGCAGGACTTTCCAGCCTTGGGCTGGCCTGCCGCACAGACGCTCGTACCCAGATAGACCAGACAGTCGCGATCGAAGACCTGCTCGGCCGCCTTGGGATGGACGCTTGAGAGCACACCCAGATGGGGCATCATGAAGATGGAGTCCTTGGCCAGCATGGTCACGCCTTCGGGCTCGAAGGCGTCGATGAGCATCATGGCCGTCTGATGCATGCGAGGAGCATGGCTGAGCACACCGCCGGAAGCAACCAGGAGATCCAGCGTCATGTTGTTGACGATGGTCTGTCCACTGGTCTGCTGACTGAAGGTGTCTCCGACCGTGCGCTGCTGCTGGACGCCCTTGAGCGTCGTCGCGAATTCCTTGTGCTGCTTGTACGCCAGACGCAACGCTTCACGGGCAACGGCCTGCTCGAACATCAGGGCCTCCCGCGTCTGCGGAATCGTCGTCGGCCGGATCATCTTGTTCTTCACATGGTTGCGAAGCTCCCGTTCGTTCATGTCGAAGGGGACCCATCGCAGGACGTTGGGCATCGTGGCTTCAGCGCAGACATTCGAGATCGAATAGGACATCCCGAGATTGGCGCTGACGGTCCTGTTGAAGGTCTTCTCGAAGACGCTGAACACGTCTGTCGTCGCACCACCGATGTCGACACCGACGACATTGATGTCCTGCAGGCGAGCGACCGTCTGGAGAATGTCGCCCACGGCACCCGGAGTGGGCATGATGGGCGCGCCTGTCCAGCTCATGAGCTTCTCATAGCCGGGAGCCTGTGCCATCACGTGCTCGAGGAAGATGTCGTGGATCTTGTCCCGGGCGGGCCCGAGGTTCTCACGCTCGAGAACGGGACGAAGATTATCCACTATCTGCAGGTCGAATCCGCCTTCGTCGAACACCTCGGATACCGCTTCTCGTGCGTCCTTGTTGCCGGCATAGATGATGGGCATCGAATAATCGCTGCCGAATCGCGGCTGCGGTTTCGCCGGAGCCACCAGTTCCGCGATCTGAACGACCTTGCCGGTCGTACCCCCATCGGTACCTCCGGAGATGAGGATCATGTCGGGCCTGAGATCGCGAATGCGCTGGATCTGATCATGGGGACGGCGACCGTCGTTGGCGGCGATCACATCCATGACGATGGACCCGGCACCCAGGGCAGCTCGCTTGGCACTGGCCGCCGTCATTTCGGCGATTACGCCCGCCACCATCATCTGCAGGCCACCGCCGGCGGATGAGGTCGAGATGTAGATGTCACACCCTTCGGTGTCCGTCGCCGGGGAAATGATTCGACCGTCATCATCAACAAGACGGCGATCAGCCAATTCGGCGATTTCCGTCACCGAATTGACGACACCCATGGTGACGTCGGCAAATGGTTTTTCAACGGTCGTAGGAGCCTCACCACGGTGGGTCTGACGATATTCACCATCCACATATTGGATGAGAATGGCCTTGGTGGTGGTACTCCCGCAGTCTGTTGCAAGAATGACCTTGATCTGGTCAGGATCGATGTTCGTCATCTGTATTTTGGTCCTGAGAAGCTTCGGGCAGTTGGTTGGATTCGATTTCCTCAGCCTCAGGACCTACCCGGTCCCAGTGCTCTAATCGCTGGCAAAGATACTCTACCGACCCTCTCTGCTCAAGAAAGGTGGCAAACTCCTCGATTGTGGGCCCATCGAGAATCACCGAGATGATGGGAGTGAAGAAGTGGATGGCCTGAGAGGCCACGTAGTTGAGGGGACGGCTCATTTCAAGGGCCATGAGGGCCGGAAGGGTCATTCCCCTCTTCACAACCGCCTTACAGACCCGATCGCAGATTTCGGCCTGTCGCTCCGTGGGTTCGGCCGCACCGGGCTTGTCCACGGCGAAGGCATTTCTCATTCGATCTCGCCAGCTCATGCCTTCGACCCCTTGATCGATGTCATGGCCGATTTGATCCTTGGAATGATCTCTTCACCCCGGCCGGCGAAGAGCACGCTGATTCCACGACTGTCG
Organism: Phycisphaerales bacterium UBA3158; assembly: GCA_002364555.1. GTDB lineage: Bacteria > Planctomycetota > Phycisphaerae > Phycisphaerales > SM1A02 > UBA1668. Next base: position 74,257 of record DEYM01000167.1, read on the forward strand.
AACATCCCTCCACGCTGGCGGGTGGACAGATAGCCGCCGGATGCATCATGAGGAAACCGTTGCAGGTCCTGCCAGCGAATGCTCCGGGTTCCGATCGGATATCGAACAGCGATTCCGTTTTCATCCAGCCGGTAGGTGGTTGGCAGATAGAAACGATTCAGCATGAAGAACAGGAACAGAATGGATCCCGCACCGGCAAGCACCCCACCAAGGACATTCGGCACGGCCAATGAGACCAACCAGCCACAGGCCAGCACCACGACACTGGCCATCACGGCCCTCAGTGGTTGCTCACGCAGTGGATGCGCAGTCCATTCCAGTGCGTCCCCTTGATGTCGTGTTGCCTCGTCCGTCATCTGAATCCCCATGGAGAATGAACGGATCAGTGTAATGGGGTGAACACGAGGCGGGCTGGCTGACGGCCGAATCCATCCACCATCAATCGACCCAGGCTTTCACGACACCGGGCAGGATGCATTCGAGGACATCGATTCGGTCGATCTCGATTCCCGCCTGAAGGAGACTGATCGCCTGGGACTCCAGAAAATCAGGCCAGTGCCTCTGCCGAACATTGATACCGATGCCGATCACGGCCTGGTCACCCGATTGCTCGATCAGTACCCCGGCAAGCTTACGACCATCCAGCAGGACATCGTTGGGATGCTTCACCTTCAGACGAGCTGGCAGCAGTGGTTCGAGGCCCTTCACGATCGCTGCCGCCATGTCGATCGAGCGAGCCGGCTCATCTGTCCTGGGTAGACAGATGCTGAAGGCCAGGCCATCCGAGCCCGTATCCTCCCAGCTGTTGCCTCGCTGGCCACGGCCGGAGACCTGCCTCGATGCGACCACGAGTGAACCCGATCCCATGGCGCTTGCCATGTCCTGGGTACTGGAACAGGACAGTACGACCCTTCCCTCACGCAGAGGCGAGCCGATACGCTCGACCAGCGTCTCGACTCTATCCGGCCATTTCGAGATATCCAACAGGTTGGTCATGCCTCGACCTGTATGTCGAGTCCGACATCCGCGATCATGGCGTGCCTGGTGACCGCACCGACCGCTATCCGGTCGACGCCCGAAGCGGCTGCATTGGCGGCGGTGTCGAGATTCAGACCGCCCGATGCCTCGAGGAGAATGCCACTTCCCGAGAGATCTCTTCTTTGCACCGCTTCCGACATCTGCTCGCTTGGCATGTTGTCCAGAAGAACGATGTCGACCAGCCCGGGCTCGAGAGAGAGCACCGCGTCGAACTGTTCCAGGGTGTCCACCTCGACTTCCACGAACGAGAGATCCGGCGTGGCTCTCGCGTCACGAATCGCCTCACCGAGACGGGATTGAAGTTCCGAATCGGCGATTCCGACAAGATGGTTGTCCTTGTAGAGGGCCGCATCGTGCAAGCCAAGACGATGCAGTGTTCCGCCCCCGCAGGCCACCGCGTACTTCTCCCAGAGCCGAAGCCCGGGAGTCGTCTTTCTTGTATCGCAAATGACGGCGGGCCACTGCTCGACGGCCTTGACGAAGCGACCTGTCATGACAGCCACACCGGACAGTCTTCCAAGGAGATTGAGAATCGTTCTTTCGGCGGCCAGGACGGAACGCCGCCCACCCTCCAGACGCCCGATGCAGGTACCCGGGGTGGCCAGGGCACCCTCGGCGACATCCGCATGCAGCATCACGCGACCAGCCAGAGGTGGCGTCGACAAACCTCTGGCCAGAGGCTCCAGGCCGCTGACGATCAGGGTGTCACGAGCGACGATCGAAGCGATCACTCGATCGGTCGGGGAGACGATCGAATTGGTGGTCACATCACCACGATTGATGCCGTCCTCGGAGAACCAGCCCTGTATGGACTCCACGACATGAGGAGTCGGAAGTAGCTCCGCCGAGAGTTCGACCAGTGGCTTCACGCTATGATTTGATCCAGTCATTCGCGGAGTATACGTCCCCCTAATTCCCCGGAGGCATGACCATGTCACTTCATCCGATCGAAGCTTCTGCAATCCATGCCCGTCGGGAACGCGTATTTCTCGTCATCGCAGGACTCTTCCTGGGCACTCTGGCGATGCTCAACATCCTGGGCATCACCCGATTCATCAAATTCGGGGAGATCGAAACTGACCAATGGGGCCCGCTTGCGATCGCCGTGGCCGTTGGCGTGCTTCCCTATCCGGTCACCTTCCTCTGCACGGACCTGATCAGTGAACTCTTCGGCCGGGCGAGGGCCAATGCCGTCGTCTGGGTGGGACTCATCCTGAATGGATGGGTGCTCCTGATCCTCTGGGTCGGAGGCATCCTGCCCGGCCTCGATCCTCCTCCACCGGAGAATGTTCCCGTGCTCATCGACACGCTTCGTACCGCCAGCGAATCTGGCGGACTCTCGATCGCAGATGTGCACTTCAACTCCGCCGAGCTCAAGTACGTCGCCACGCAGGCTGAACGTCCCACCGTGTTCTTCGAGATTCGAGCGTTGGCCTTCGGAGCAACCATTGCGTCGATGATCGCGTATCTCATGGCTCAGTTCACCGATGTCTGGATGTTCCACTTCTGGAAACGCCTGACAAGGGGAAGACATCTGTGGCTTCGCAACAATGCCTCCACACTGGTGAGCCAGCTGGTCGACACGGTCGCGGTCGTGCTCATCACATGGCAACTGGGAGTCTTCGATGCGATTCTCGCGGACAAGCCGAGTGTTCCCGCCTATCTCACAGCCTTGATCGTCACCGGCTATGTCTTCAAGTTCATATTCGCACTCATCGACACCGCCCCGCTGTACTGGCTGGTTCCCAGACTCTCCAGATGGCTCGAGATAGATCCCATCGCCGAACACCGACATCTCGAGGATCCGGGCCCGGAGTCAGCACGATGAGCGATGACAAGACGATCTTCGACTCGATTCTCAGTGGAGAGATCCCCTGCCATCGCGTCTACGAGGACGACCATGTCCTGGCCTTCCTGGACATCGCCCCCTTGAGCCGCGGCCATGTACTGGTCATCCCGAAGGAGCGGGCCTCGCACCTGCACGAATTGTCGGATGAATCCGCCTCGGCCATGGGACGGGTCCTGCCTCGACTGTGTCGAGCCGTCATGAAGGCGACCGGGTGTGAACACTACAACCTGCTGCAGAACAACGGCGCACCGGCGCACCAGGCGGTGTTCCACGTGCACATGCATATCATCCCGAAACCGGATGACGCCTCGGGCCTCGGACTCGACTGGAGTCCGGGCCAGCTTGGCGACGGCGAAGCGATCGCATCGGCCATCGCCGATGCGATCGAGTGCGATTAGCGACGACGTGTCGTCTTCTTCTTGGCTCGCTTCTTCCTGGCGGGCTTCAGTGACTGTTCTATCTCGATCGCCGACTGGGCTGCTGCCAGACGAGCCGTTGGAACACGGAATGGCGAGCAGCTGACGTATTCCAGATCCACACGATCGAAGAAGGCGATGGAAGCCGGGTCACCACCATGTTCGCCACAGACACCGAGCTTGATGTTCGGGCGTGTCATTCGACCGGCATTCACCGCGTGATCGACCAATGCCCCGACACCACGAGCGTCGATGCTCTGGAATGGATCCTTCTGGAGGATCCCGGATGAAAGGTAGTCGGGAAGGAAGCCGTTGATGTCGTCACGGCTGTACCCGAAGGTCATCTGTGTGAGATCGTTGGTTCCGAACGAGAAGAAGTCCGCGGATTCGGCGACCTGGTCGGCCGTGATCGCCGCTCGAGGAATCTCGATCATCGTTCCAATCGGGATGTCCAGGCGGCCGGTGTACTTCTTGGCCTTCTTGGTGGCGACGATGGTCTCCTCCACCTGGGTCCGGAGCATGGCCAGTTCCTCCCTGGTTCCGACCAGCGGAATCATGATCTCGGGCTTGGCGACGATCTTCTTCTTCTTGCAGGCGATCATCGCCTCGACGATGGCTCTCACCTGCATGACCAGAATCTCGGGATACGTGACTGCCAGTCGACAACCACGATGGCCAAGCATGGGGTTCGCCTCATGCAGCGCCTCGACACGACGACGCACCACCTTGGGCTTCACCTTGAGGGCCTTGGCCAGCTCCTGCTGGGATTCGGCATCATGAGGAAGGAATTCATGCAGTGGTGGATCCAGGAGCCTGACCGTCACGGGCAGATTCTTCATGGCGGTGAAGATCCCGATGAAATCCTTTCGCTGGAAGGGAAGAAGCTTCGCGAGGGCCTTTTCACGATCCTGCTGATTCTCCGCGAGGATCATCTCGCGCATGACGGTGATTCGATCGCCCTCGAAGAACATGTGTTCGGTCCGGGTGAGCCCGATTCCCTGTG
>DEYM01000140.1 GCA_002364555.1 Phycisphaerales bacterium UBA3158
TCCACCTGTCCGACAAGCCACCGACGGGACTTGAACCCGTGACCTCACCCTTACCAAGGGTCTGCTCTACCACTGAGCTACGGTGGCGACTCGATTCCCTCTTCAGACCTCGGGGGCTCACCCCGAGACTGAATAAAAACCGCCTCGGGTCACGAGGCGGAAGTTTAGATTGTACCGTTACCGCCACCCCTTTCAAGGTGTCTGCGACCGCAGAAATGGAATGTGGCCTGAAATGCCTCGAGGGGCCAATATTCAGGGGTTTATCTCGCTTTTTCGGCGATCGAGATCCGTTATTCGGATCCCGCGGCCCGGAGGACCCCCATCTGCACCCTGAAGATCTTCGATCCGGCCGAACCGATTGATCAGATCCGTATGGCCATCCAGAAAGAGCATCAGGCAGGATTCACCCTCGCCGTACCTCAAATCGACCTCCTGAGTGGAGACGCCCGTCGATCCGACCGTCTGTTCACCCTGCCCCAGCACACTGACGTTGTTGAAGTCCTGGATGAGGAAGGCCAGTGAGGTCGCCAGTTCATCATCCGGCCCACCACCAATGGTCGTGCCCGCAAATGAATCCACCAGATACATCGAGCTGGCCGGAGAGGTCAGCTGCCCCATCGTGATGTAGCGGTCGACGTTCGACTCTTCATCCTGCTGGGTCCGGTCACGTCTTGATCGTGCATCGAAGAAGTTGTTGGCGGCGAAGAAACCCGGCAGACCTTTTTCCATCGCACCGGATCCAAATGGCTTTGGATATCCGTAGATACCATCACCGGACATGTCGCCAATCTGGCTGTATTCAACGACCGACTCGGCACCACCACCCACGAATCGCGGGAAATTATGCGTATTTGGTGCGACCGAACGCAGAGGGTGACGCTTGAAGTTCGGATCGTAATCGTAGATGTGACGATCCGGAGATCTGTACTGGTACGAGACATTCACCGATGGTCCGCTGCCGAAGCCTCCGCCAGGTTGCACCAACGGGAAATCGGCGACACCCGCATCGTCTCCGAGATTGGTCTCCACCCAGAGGATGTCGGCATACGTTCCCTGTGACACGAACCCCTCTCGTGGTGTCGAGGCGGTTCCGAGAAGGTTGTTGGTGGACAACCATTCGACATCGTTTCCATCTCCGGTGAATGCCGTCGCGGAAGCGATCTTGCCCAGTTCGGTGCCGTTCTCATCCAGATAGTCGAACTGGCTGGGGACGATTCGATCACGATGGTTGTTGGAGTAGTTCTCCATCCAGGTATGGATCTGCCGCAGATTGTTCCTTGAACGGAGAATCTGCTCTGTGCCATCCACTCCCGACAATGCGGTCAGGGTGAGCCCCACGAGTATTCCGATGATCGAAATGACGACCAGCATCTCAACGAGGCTGAATCCACTCCGATGGGCGATCTTGTGAACTACGCCGCTTCCGGTTCGTTTCTGAAATCCCTGGTTGAACATGAGTCCATGTCTCCTGACTTTGGCGACCCCCAGCATTCACCAATGGCCTTGCTATCTCAGCATACTCCCAAGAGTCTTCGAATCCCGAAGGAATGCGGATCCTCTTCCATGCTCCTAATCAACAGACCGTTTGAATAACCCCAATAGGGCCTTCAGACGATCCATTGCCACTAACCCAGATTCATGGTCATGAGGAATTCCGCGTTGGAATTGGACTTGACCATTCTGGAGCGAAGCATCTCCATCGCCTCCACGACACTCATGTCCGAGACGACCTTGCGAAGTCTGACCACCAGATCCATTTCCTTTGGATCCAGCAGCAACTCCTCGCGACGAGTTCCTGAGGCGGCGATGTCGATGGCGGGCCAGATACGCTTCTCCACCAGCTTGCGAGTGAGATGCAGTTCAGAGTTGCCGGTTCCCTTGAACTCCTCGAAGATCACTTCATCCGCCTTGGAACCGGTATCTACCAGTGCCGTGGCGATGATGGTCAGCGAACCCCCGTCCTCGATGTTCCGAGCGGAGCCGAAGAATTTCTTGGGCTTGATCAACGCCGCATTGTCCACGCCACCGGTACCGATCTTGCCGGAGTTCGTAGCGGCGTTGTTGTAACCGCGGGCGAGTCGAGTGATGGAGTCCATCAGGACGACCACATCGTCACCGACCTCGACCATGCGACGAGCCTTCTCCATCACCATCTCCGCCACCTGAATGTGCCGTGTGGCATGTTCATCGAACGTACTGGCGACGACCTCGACGGATTCATCGGTGCTGCGACGGAAGTCGGTCACTTCCTCGGGACGTTCGTCCACGAGCAGCACGATGACGTAGGCCTCCGGATGATTCGAGGAGATCGCATTCGTGATCTTCTGAAGCAGAACCGTCTTGCCTGTTCGCGGCGGTGCCACGATCAGGGCACGCTGCCCGAATCCCATGGGGGCGACGAGATCGATGACTCTCGTCTCCAGAGGTTCGGTGCCGGTCTCGAGAATCACCCGATGATCGGGGTGAAGCGGTGTCAGGTTCTCAAAGGCGGCGAGATTATGAAGCTCCTTCGGGGATCTTCCATTGATCTCCTCGACACGAAGCATCGCGAAGTAGGTCTCCGCTTCCTTTGGAGGCCGGATGAGACCCTTGATGGTCTGACCGCGACGAAGACCGAAACGCCGGATCTGGGACGGACTGACGTACACGTCGTCCGGGGAAGCCATGTATGAATATTCAGGACTTCGCAGGAAGCCGAAGCCGTCGGGGAGAATCTCGAGCGTGCCTTCGCCCATCATCAGACCCTGCTTGGTGGCACGGGCCTTCAGGATCTCGAATACCAGCTTCTGCTTGGACAGATTCGCTGGTTCCTCGATCTTCTCCTTCTCAGCGACCTTGATCAGCTGCTGCCCGTTCATCTTCTGAAGTGAAGCGAAGTCCTGGCCATCTTTCTTGGCCTTGTCGAACTTCGCCTGCGTCTTCTTGTCGAGTTCGGCATCCAGCTGGGACGCCTCGACCTCAAGCGACTCGTCGGTCGGGATCTCTCCCGGCTGGAGATTCATGGTCGCGATGCTGCTGCCACCGGAGGATTTTTTTCGTCGTCGTCTTTTCTTGGCCATGGGACGTCCACCGGATCGGTTGCGATGCTGTCTTTCGTTTTTTTCAGACATTCGGGGTGCTCGATAGCTGAACGTTGAAGCCAGCCAAGTAAACGAACGCGTAACTGTTCATTTGGGAAATACCAGCCTTCTGCTTCATGCAATTCTTCCCATGAAGTCGTGACAACGTGTCTCGACGGGAAGCCCGGACGTCACTTGTCCGGTCGGCTGGATTAGTCGTTGATGAGATCGTCGAGATACTGCTCGACCGAACGGGCGAGATCTGTCATCTCACCTTCATTACATAGAACATGATGCGACATGGAACGCTTCGCGTCAAGAGGTAACTGGGCCGCCTCCCGTCGAGCCAGTTCTGCCGAATCCCACTGACGGGACTTCAGAACCCGATCCTGTCGAATATCCAAGGGGGTATCCACGAAAACAATGGAATCACAGTGGCGGCCGAGATCCGCCTCGAACAAAAGAGGTGCATCGATCACCAATGCCCGTGTGCCATCCGGTGCCGTATCAAAGAGGGCTTTTCGCATTCGCTCGACCATTGGATGAATGATGGATTCGAGCCAATGACGCTCTGTTTCGTCATTGAACACCACCTGTGCCACCGCGTCACGATTCACACCGCCATCGGCCAATCTGACCTCGCGGCCCCATCGGCTGGTGATCAGATCACGAACTTCGGGTGATTCCAGCGCCTCTCGAGCCATCTGATCCGCATTGGCCACCAGACATCCACTCTCCTCGAGGAGCTGGGCGACTCTGGATTTGCCGGAACCAACGCCTCCGGTCAGTCCGATGACTGGAATGGTCCACTGTCCCATTCAGGCCACCTCGTACAGGCATGTCTGTGACCTTGAGCATATCACTGGACGATTCGTTTCCATGTCGTCCCTCCGGAACCGTCCTTGATCTCTATGCCTTTTTCAAGCAGATCGTCACGAATCTGATCGGCGGCCGCCCAGTCCTTGCGATCCCTGGCTTCCACACGAGCCGTCAGCTGCGATTCGATCCAATCGACATCCAGATCACCGGAGGCGGGTTCGACCTCGGACTGGAGGTCGAGAACACCAAGCACATGATTCATCCTGTTCAACATGTCACGATCGATCGACCATGTGCCATCACCTTCATCGACAACCGCATCGTTGATCGCGATGGAACCGACTGCCTCGGAAAGCACGCCGATTGCGCCGGCCATGTTGAGATCATTCCCGACCGCCTCCAGGAAACGCGGCCAGGCTGCTTCAAGGGGACCAGGTGACGGGCGATGGACATGCGCATTGGATTCAAGCCATGCATCCAGTCGCTTCCATCGCTCCACCTGACGTTGGGCATCCTTGAGACCCTGGAACGTGAAATTGGAGTTGATCCTGTAATGCGTGCGAATCAATTCCAGTCGGATCGCCGCTGGAGATGCGCCGCGATCGAGAAGATCCCGGATGGTGAGGAACGTACCCGCCGACTTGCTCATCTTGCTGCCATCCACCATCAGATGACGTGTATGGAACCAGTAGCGTGCAAAGGCCTCTTCGCCGGTCGCTCCACAGGACTGGGCTATTTCGCATTCATGATGGGGAAAGATGTTGTCCTCGCCACCACTATGCAGATCGATCACATCACCGAGAAGGTCACGAGCCATCACCGAGCACTCGAGATGCCAGCCTGGATATCCCTCACCCCACGGACTCGGCCATCTCATGAGATGTCTTGAATCGGGTTTCCACAACATGAAGTCGGCCGGATTGCGCTTGACGGCCTGGGTCGCCATGTCCACTCGACCACCTTCACCACTTCGAATGGAATCCAATGTGTTTCCGGAGAGACGGCCGTAGTCGGGAAAGGACTGGACATCGAAGTAGACCACCCCGTCCTCCGCGACGTAGGCATGCCCCCGCTCGATCAGGGTCTCGATCAACTTGATCATCTCGGGCACCATCATCGACGGACGAGGCATCAGCGCCGAACGCTGCTGGACTTCGGACGCCACCTTGAGTCCGAGCATCCTGGCGTCCTGGAGAAACGCGTTTGCATAGAAGTCGGCGATGGCCATCGGATCGTTCGGATCGACCTGGGAATCCTCCGGAAGTTTTCCGGATTTCTTGTCTTCGAGCATGCGTCTTGATGCCAGTTCCATCTTGTCCTCGCCACCACCGTCGGGGTCGGCATCCTCCGTCATGTGACCGACATCGGTGATGTTCATCACATGCAGGACATCATGGCCCATGACCTCGAGTGTTCGACGAAGCACATCCGCATTGAGAAACGAGCGGAAGTTACCGATATGGGCGTAGTCGTACACGGTCGGGCCACATGAATAGAAGGTGACCGGACCATCGGGCGACAAGGGCTCGAATCGTTCAACCTGATTGGTCAGCGTGTTGTAGAGATCCAATGGCATGGTCAAAGAATAGTCTCGCCTGCATTGCTTGGGGTGATGTCAGGACCGGATCGTGGTCTGATGAATGGGTTCCCACCAGGCCAGTGTCCGCCGAAGACCTTCTTCAAGCGAGGTCTCGGGTAGCCATTCGAGATGATGTCTCATCCTGGCGATGTCCATGCAGACCCTCGGGGCACCTTCCGGTCGATTCGTATCCCAGACGACATCTCCGGTGAAACCCGTCACCCGGCAAGCGGACTCCACGAGGTCTCTTATCGGGGTTTCAAGGCCAGTTCCCAGATTCAGTGGATGTGGTTGCTCCAGGCAGGCGGTCGCACGAAGGATTCCCCGGGCGGCATCCTCGACAAACAGGAATTCTCGAATGGCATCGCCCGAACCCCAGCAGGTGATGGAGGCATCGCCGCGATCACGGGCCTCGATGCATTTCCGGAGCGTGGCGGCGACGACATTGCTTCTATCTGGTTCGAATCTGGCTCCGGGCCCGTACATGTTCGCCGGCATCACCACTCCACTGGACAATCCATACTGGTCATGAGCGGCCTGCAGCAGTGCGATACCGGCTCGCTTCGCCCGGGCATACCCCATATGCGCCGGTTCAGGCGGGCCATCCCAGAGCGACTCCTCCATATATGGAATGGAGGCGTCGGCGGGGTAGCAGATGCTCGATGCCGTGAAGAGGAACCGCTTCACCCCGGACTCGACTGATGCCATGACCAGTGAGTCCATCATCCGGCTGTTGTCGAGGAAAGCCGTCGCCTGATTGGCCTTCTGCCAGGCCACGCCACCTTGCGCGGCAGCCAGATGAATCACGACGGTGGGCTCGATGCGATCGAAGAGCGACTTCACGTCCTCTGGTCGTCGGAGATCGCAGTCACGGCGGGTAACGGGATGTACCGCCTCAACACCATCCGCGGAGAGCGATCGAACCACATGTGATCCGAGAAAACCGGCGGCACCGGTGACCAGCACGACATGATCCCCGAGATTCAAGTTTGGCTGCTTCATGTCGGTTCGATGGTACACATCTGAATACCGCATGCCCACCGTCGATCATCCAGCCAGATTCGTTCCGGCCATTGAGGAGGAACCGGTGGTGTCGGAATCAATCCTGGCCATGACCTGACGCCATGTGTCGAGTTCGAATTCGAGGAACTTCACGATCTGCCCGGCAGCCTTCCGATCACGCCTGCCGCAGGCGTCGGCGACCGTCCTGTATAGATACGTGCCCGTCGAACGCAGATGGCTCACGAGTGTCGCGTCGAGCGTCGATGTTTCCGCAGGCATGAGTTCAAGAAGCAACGACCGCAGACGGTTGCCGGTCTGCAGGATTCCTTCACCGTTGTCTCGTTCGATATCACAGACCAGCTGATGTGACTCCCGCACCGCTCGCTGAAGAAGCATTGTGCGAAGCTGGGCCGGCGACGATGTCATCACCTCTGTTCGTGCGTAGGAATCGAGTGCGGTCATGGAATAACACATCGGCAGATTCCCGACGTCGGCCGAGAATCAACTGAAATGGTTTTCAGTCATCCGATAACAACCGCTCAGGAAAACAATCCACCGCCATTGCCACCCGAGCCCATTGAAAGCAGAGCCACCGACTGGGTCTGCAACAAGGCGAGTGATTCCTCCATGGCCGCGAACTCGGCGATCAAACGCACTCGTCTGGCTTCCATTCTGGCATCGAGCACGTCCAGTCGGTCCATAGCCAGATCGATCCTGCTCTGCCAGGATTCGTCTGCACGGCTCAAGGTGCCGCCTTCGTTGCTGGTGAAACCCTCCAGGAGATCGTTCAATCGAAGTCCGAGACCTTCTTCACCATCGAGTTCCGATGTGAAAAGGGATTCGACCTCCTCTCGTCGAGTCGACCAGGCTTCGGTGAAGGCAGCTTCATCGAAGTCGATGCGGCCGCCTGAACCGACGGTGATCCCGACGGACCAGAGTCCGTCCAATGAAACCGACTCGCTCTCGAAACGTTGCTGCAGCGCTGACATGAGCATGCGACGAATACGTGACACGGTCGGATCACCATGAAGGATGCCCCGCTGATTCGTATCCGGATCGTATCCGCTCACGCCATCGATTCGATCCAGAACCTGATTCATCGCATCGACGAATGCACGCATCGAATCGACGGCAGTCGTCTCGTCTCTGGCGACAGTCACCGTGATGGGCTGATCGGACGTCTCGAGCAGATCCAGAGTCAGTCCATCGATCACGTTCTCCAGATGGTTGGAGCCGCTGGTGATCATCACACCATCCGTCACATCGTCGCCGAATACGATTCTGGCATCCTGTCCAGCCACGACGTCCTCGATTTGGGCATCGATGCCCTGGAGATCGAGGACCATGCGACCAGCGACCCCGCTGATCTCACTCGTGAGACTCATTCGCCATGGAGCGGATGGATCTCCGGTGCTGACCAGTGCCGCGGTTACATCCGATCGAGACTCGTTGATCTGCTCCACGAGTTGTCGCAATGTCGTCTGCGAATCGATTTCCAGAACGGTTTCCCAAGAACCGTCTATGGCCTGGTCGGACTCGCCCTCCAACCGAAGATCGGAAGCGGTTGTTCCTGAAATCGATTCGACCTCCATTGACACGACGGATTGGTTCTCCGGAGCTGTCGATTCCAGATACAGACCATCGCCCGAGTCATTGATGCGTGCGTTGATCTCCAGTCCACGGCTGTTGATCAGATCGATCACATCCTGGACCGTCTCATGCCCCTGTGAAATCGTGACCAGGGCCGATGCCCCGGTGGCATCTCGCATGCGAAAGGAACCGATGCCGATGCCTCGACCCTGGTTCAGATCGGCAAGAGACATCGATTCGGAGATCCAGCGATGCTGCAGATTCCCCGTCTCAACCGAGGCGACTTCGTCGTTGATCGTCAGACCGAGTCGATCGGCCAACGAACCCTGGACGACGAGCGTGCCGTCACCCTGAAGCGCCTCCATGCGAATTCCGGTCTGATCGATCTGGAACTCGACGGCCAGTGAATCGGATGCCACCCACTGATTCAATGCCGCGACGAGATCATCCAGTGTCTCGTACTGCGAGAGATCGGTGATGCTCGAGGCATTGCCGAGTCGATCCGTGAGTTCGATCGTATCGGCACCCTGGAGTCCTTCGCCTCCGAACAATTCATGGACCAGCACCGTTCCCGGAGATCCGATGATGCGTCGACCGGTCATGACACCATCGATGATGGTCGGATCGGCGAACCCGAGCGCACTCAAGGCCGATGCATTTGACGACGTCTGGCCAATTGAAAAGACGCTGGATCCACTCGTCGTGTCTTCAAGTTCGAGCCTGAGTCCGTCGGAGGAGATCCGGGCGATGATCGAACCGCTGTTGGCCGTTCCGGCCTGATCAGTCGAATTGTTGATCGCATCCAGCACATCCTGGATGGTCGGCGTGCTGCCGCTACCGAATGCCGACACCTGCAGGCCATCGAAGCCACCGGAGGAACCCGTGTCGTTGAGAATGCCCAGATCCTGCGCAGCCGAGTCGCCCCCGCTTCCAGCACCGTGAATCATCACGGTGCTCGAGGGATCGGTCGTCTTGATGGTGAAGCCCAGTTGATCCTCGCGATAGTCGAGTATCACGGCCCCATCGGTTGCTGATGAGATTCTTGATCGCACATCCCCTGCCGTGATGCAACCGGTCAGATCGATATCCCAGCTCGTCGACTGACCGGAACTGCCGTCGACGAGTTCGATGGAAAGCTCCGCCGTGTCGAGATCGGTATCGATCGCCACTCCGGTTCCTTCGTTGAACCCCGACAGAAGCGTGTCGTCATCTATTCGGACGACGGTACCGCTGGATACGTCGATCGAGAAGAAGCGACCATCACGCGTGCCGATACGCAAATCACTGAGACCTTCTCGAACAAGTACGCCATTGCCGTCGTTCAATGCCGCCAGTGAAAGCTGACCGCTGAGGTAGGCGAGATTGCTTCCGACAACTGTTCCATTGCTGGATGCGCCGAGGATGCCCAGATCCGAAGCTGTCGACGAACCGGACGTATCCGAAACGGAGAACTCCTCACCCGAGTTCGAAGTCAGACTGATCGAACCGTTGTTGAGAGTGGCTGTGATTCCAAGATCATTGTCATTGATGCGATCGATGACTTCGTTGATGGTGGCGACATCCCCGAGATCGATCGTCTCCGATGCGCCCGTGTCGCTGGTCGTCAGGGACAGGTAACCACGGGAAACACCAGCGCCTCCATTGAGCCATGTAAGTGGCATGTCCTCGTGCAATCCTCCACCCCCAAGCTCCAGTGTTGCACCCTGGAGTCCGAGTGCGGATTCATCCGATGCGAATCCACCTGTGAGTATCTGATGATTGGTCGCCAGACCTGCCACGATGAATTGATACAGACCCGGTGATGAATTCGACGACGTGCTCGCCTGCAGAATCGATGCATCGCTGGATGTGGCGCTCACGGACTGGAAGATACTGCTTGAACTCAAGGGGGATGTCGCTGCGGACATCGCGAGCAGTCCCGCGTTGATGTCGAGCAACGCCGACTGTCTGGACTGCATGAGACCGACTCTTGCTTCAAGGCGCATACGACCTTGCGACTGGAACGCCATCATTCGCTGGACAAGTGTCGCCGTATCGAATCCGCTGACAAGTCCGTAACCGGATGGAATGGAACCCATGATGCCTCCCTGCAGCAAAGTGACTGCGCACCGATAGCATCATGCACATGCAAATGGCGAGCCGGACATGGAACAGCCATTAAGAACGTGCAGAAGCCTTCAGCAGTGCAGGCGTCTCCGCACTGCGCAGTTCCTGCGCTTCGAAGGGATGCATCATGACTTCGATGAACTACGCATCGGACTTGAAATCAAGCCTGTTCATCAGGCCATCAAACTGATCCAGATCGTAGAAGTCGAGAACCAATTGACCAGCGCCTTTTTTCCGACCCGTCCTGATCTGCACACGAGTACCCAGGTGTTCACCAAGCTGACGAGCCAGTTCCTCGTGCTGATGTCTGGTGACATCCATTGATGGTTTTCCACTCGATGTCGATGGGGTCTTGGAACCAGCCGAGTCCTGAACACGTCGCTCCAGCTCACGAACAGACCATCCTGATCTCATGGCTTCACGAGCAAGCTTGAGACGCGACTCCATGTTAGTAACTGCTAACAATGATCGGCCATGGCCCGCAGACAAGTCCCCAGCTCGAACAAGTTCTCTGGAACCCTCATCAAGATCATTCAATCGAATCTGATTGGTCACCGCCGAACGAGTCAATCCCACCTGGTCGGCAATCTCTTGATGGGTTAAACCAAAGTCATCCTGCAATCCAAGAAACGCTTCCGCTCGCTCAATAGGATTGAGATCCTCTCGCTGAAGATTCTCAACAAGCGCCCACTCTGCAGAAGTTCGATCATCAAGGTCTCGCACAACTGCAGGGATTGAATCCAATCCAGCAGCCTTGGCAGCCCGCCAACGACGCTCACCAACGACAAGCTCATAGCCGTTTGCAACAGCCCGAACAACAACTGGCTGCATGACACCTGACAGCTTGATCGACTCGGAAAGTGTCCTCAATGCATCAGGATCAAAGTCCTGCCTTGGCTGATGTGGATTGGGATGTACCTGGGCAACAGGAATAGTAGCCAGCCCATCTTTAGTAGGGGAGGGGAGTGTTGCCGGCTTTTCATCAACGACCGCTGACCCTGAATCAGTCTTTGAAACAGCCACAGCCACTGGCTTGGCGATCATGCTACTCAGCCCTTTGCCCAAACGCTTCTTCCTTGAAGCCATCCAAATCTCCTTAGCGATGCCCGCCAAATGTAGAGGCCTTCTATGTTTCACGTGAAACATATGCCCACCTCAATCCACAACTCAGACAGGTTTATCGCATGCCATGAAGCAAACGTCAACAGACGCCAATCGATCAATACG
>DEYM01000028.1:0-5425 GCA_002364555.1 Phycisphaerales bacterium UBA3158
GTCGATAGAAGATCATTCCACCACAAGAGAACACAACTGCAAGCGTCCTGGCGATAGTCGGGATCTCTTTCGGGATCCTGAGTATCTCCAGCTGCATCGTGTTCTTCATATCGATGCCTCTGGCCTTCGCCGGTCTTGTCGTCTCGTTCATCGCATGGTGCATCGCGACCGAGCATTGGCAGGCTGTGGTGTCCTTGATCGGTCTGCTCCTGTCGATCATCGGTCTGTCACTTCCATTGATGGTCCTTCTGGGCATCGTCCTGACAGGCGACCCCACGGCTGAGACATGGGGGCCACTCAAGCAGACCAACGCCTCAGCCCCGGTGACGCCTTCATCAGGCCATGTTGACGGCCAAGATCGATGAATCTCGCCCCGTGTGCCGATATCCTGATGACCATTGCCGGGGAAAGCGGTTCTCCGGCATGAGCCTCAGTCATCGTGATTGAATCCCTGGATCCATCTACGGCATGAACGTCTACGCCATCGTCACCGTCGTCGTGACCTTCACGGCCCTCTCCGGCTGGATCAACGCCCGGTTTCTGAAGCTGCCCGGTGGCATCGGTGTCATGCTGCTGGGACTGTTCGTCTCAGGCGGACTCATGTTTGCGAATCTCTTCAACTGGCTCGACGACAGCCATGCCATCCAGCTGGTCAAGTCCCTCCACTTCGACAAGCTGCTCATCGGTGGTCAGGGCAAGGAGTCGGTGGGAGAGGGGATGATCCTGGGCCTGCTGCTCTTCGCGACGGCTTTGAGAATCGAACCATCCGCCATGGCCAGACGATTCGGCGTCATCACCTGGTTGTCGACCATGGGTGTGATTCTCACGGCCTTGATGACGGCCTTGATGCTCGCTGGACTGATGACCCTGACCGGCACACCATTCACATTCACCCATCTGCTGCTCTTCGGCGCCATTCTGGCACCGACCGATGCCGTCGCCGTCATCAGCATGCTCAAGCGAACCTCCGCACCGGCGAGAGTTCGCGAAGTGATCGCGGGTGAATCGCTTTTCAACGACGGCATCTCCATCGTGCTCGTGCTGTTCCTCATCGCCTATCTGGTTCCGGGATCGGGAGACCTTCCGTACGCCAACTGGTGGCTTGGCTTCATCGCCGAGACCGGTGGCGCCATCGTACTTGGCATCGTGATGGGGCTCATGGCGAGATTCCTCATTCGCTCCATCAGACAGGGATCGGTCATCGTGCTGATAACGGTCTCCGCCATCCTGCTCATCGGGATGATCGCACCAAGCATTCCCGTATCGACGCCGGTGTGCGCCGTGGTGGCCGGCCTGGTTCTGGGGCGTTCATCCGTGCTCAGCCAGGGCAAGGGGGACGGGGGGCTGGTCATCGGCTTCTGGGGACTTGTCGAGAGCTCCTTGACCGCCATGCTCTTCCTGGTCATCGGACTGGAACTGCTCACCGTCAGCTTCGAGGTAGAGACGCTGATGTGGTCGTTGGCGGTCATTCCGATTCTGCTCATCGCCCGATACATCTCGTTGTTCATTCCATGGCTGGTGGCCTGGCTGCTTGGCCGCACCCGCATGTCACTCGATGAAGTGGGCTTGATGACCTGGTGCGGATTGCGAGGTGGTGTCTCGATCGCCATGGCGATCGCCCTGCCATTTACCATCGTGACCAAGGAATCGAACGAGCCATTCAGGACGAGCGTTCTGGTGGCGACCATCGTCATCGTGATCTCGACGATCCTCTTCCAGGGGCTCACCCTCGAGCGAGTCGCACGGGTCGTCCAGCGAAGAGCGGACCGTCGAGCCGCGGCCAACGCCGCCGCCAAAGCTGCTGCCAACTCCTGACTATCCCGCTGATCACGGCTTCGGTGGACAACGTTCGAGATCCTGATCGATCATGGATCTTTGAATACCATCAGCTCCATGACCAACACATCAGGCAAACGGGCTTTTCTGCAACTGGCACGATTGATCAGCGGTGCGACCGACACGCAGGAGAATGAGACCGGCATCGAGGCCGATGCCATCGATGCCGCACACATCGAACAGGCTCAGCGACTCGCCGGTCTTCAGTTCACGACGCAGGAACGGGAAGTGATGGCCGAGACCATCTCCTCGCAGCTTTCGATGTACACCGCGCGTCTCAATGGAATCGATCTTCCCGATTCGCTCTTTCCCGCATCGGTGTTCAAGGCGCTGCTGCCAGGTCATGAAATCGATCGGGCGACCTCAAAGGGCGATCCATCCCGGCTGACGAAGGTCACTCGTGATCTTCCCTCCGATCAGCAGCAGATCGCCTACGCCTCGATCGCCGAATTGTCCCACTGGCTGAAGACCAGGCAGATCACCAGTGTCGAATTGACGAGACTGTATCTGTCCAGATTGAAGCAGATGGACACCTCCCTTCATTGCGTCATCACACTCATGGAAGAAGCCGGGCTCGCTCAGGCGGCCAGGGCCGATGAGGAACTCGCCGCGGGAAAGTGGCGGGGCCCGCTGCATGGCATTCCCTGGGGGGCGAAGGATCTGCTGGACACCAAGGGTGTTCGAACGACCTGGGGAGCCACCACGCACAAGGATCGTGTGGCCACCGATGATGCCGCGGTGGTGGAGCGTCTGAATGATGCCGGCGCCGTGCTGATCGCCAAGCTGAGTCTGGGGGCGTTGGCCTACGGAGACATCTGGTTCGACGGCAAGACACGCAACCCCTGGAATCCCGAGGAGGGATCGAGTGGATCAAGCGCCGGTTCGGCCTGCGCAACGGCTGCCGGGCTCGTCGGATTCGCCCTTGGATCGGAAACCTGCGGATCGATCGTGTCCCCGTCATTGAGATGTGGAACGGTGGGGCTTCGGCCGACCTTCGGACGTGTACCACGCGATGGTGCCATGGCCTTGTGCTGGTCGCTCGACAAGATCGGTCCCATCACTCGTCATGTGGAGGACACGGCCCCGATCCTGGCCGCGATCAATGGTGCCAGCGATGGTGATCCAGCATCCGTCACGGAGGATCTCTTCTGCGACGTCGACGCCGACGTCCGGGGGCTTCGAGTCGGATACGACCCTCGATGGTTCGAGGGCAACGACTCTTCCGACATAGAGACCAAGGCCATCGACGCCTTGAAGACCGCCGGTGCGCAGCTCGTGGAGATCTCGCTTCCTGATTGGCCCTGGGACAGTCTGTTCACGATTCTCCTCGCAGAAGCCGCAGCGGCCTTCGAATCACTCACCAGATCGGATCGAGATGATCAGCTCGTGTGGCAGGAGCCGGAAGCCTGGCCCAACACCTTTCGCCAGTCGTGGTTCATACCCGCTCCAGAACTGATCCAGACGGATCGATTCAGGAGACGATGCATGGAATACTTCGCGGAAGTGTTCGATGGAATCGATGCCATCGCGGCACCATCATTCGTGGATGGGCTGATCATCTCGATGAACTGCACCGGCCATCCCTCCCTGACGATCCCGATCGATCTCAAGCCATCGGGGAGTCCCCACGGAATCACGCTCATCGGACGGCTCTTTGATGAGGGGACCCTGCTTCGTCTGGGCAGCTCCATCGAGTCCAGGTGCTGGCTCAGCGAGCCCCGAATGCCCGTTTGAGCCTCTAATCGTCTTTTTTTTCGTCATTGACTTGAAAAACACCGCTTCGATGCAGACAGTGATCAGTCCCCATTGTGTTTTGGGGCCGTATCCGACCTTCCTATATATAGAGAACTCCACCGATGTCTTTCCGTACAACCCTCCTCGGTCTTGCCGCCATCGGCGCCCTTCTGATGATCCAACCAGTCATGGTCAGCGGTTCCTCCGGATGCCAGCAGAGCTGCAGCAGTATGGAGTCGACACCTGCGATGCCGGTGGCTTCTCGACAGATCATGACTGCAAAGGCCGGTTCCGCTTCCAATTGCCAGCAGAGTTGCAGCGGCACCGAGTCAATGACCGCCTCCTCGCGACAGATCATGAAGGCAAAGGCCGGTACCGCTTCCGACTGTCAGCAGAGCTGCAGTGGCACCAAGTCAATGACTGCCTCCTCGGGGCAGGTCATGAAGGCGAAGGCCGGTACCGCTTCCGACTGTCAGCAGAGCTGCAGTGGCACCAAGTCAATGACCGCCTCCTCGGGGCAGGTCATGAAGGCGAAGGCCGGTCCCGCTTCCGACTGTCAGCAGAGTTGCAGCGGCACTGCAACGGCGCCTTCAATGCCAATGGCCTCTCGACAGATCATGACCGCCAGTCGCATGGTCCAGTCTCCAAACATCGTCGAGATCGCCGTTTCAAACGATGATTTCAGCACGCTCGTCGCGGCCGTCAAGGCGGCCGGACTCGTCGAGGCGCTTTCAGCCGATGGTCCGGTCACTGTCTTTGCACCCACGAATGAAGCCTTTGGGCGAATCGACAAGGACACCATCGCCTTCCTGCTGACCGACCAGGGTCGTCCGCAGCTCGAGCGAATTCTTCTTCACCACGTCGTCGCCGGAAGGCTCGATGCCTCCGATCTGGTCGGCAAGACCGAAGTGGAGACACTCGCCGGCACCATGCTCTCGCTTGAAGTCGCCCGTGATCGTCTCTTCGTCGACAAGGCATTGGTCCAGTCCGCGGATATCGGAGCCTCCAACGGCGTCATCCACGTGATCGATCGGGTCATGCTTCCACCCACGCAGGTATCGCCGCTCGAGATGGTGATCAACAACGCCATCGAGCGTGGTGTTCCGATGTTCAACAACAACAATTCCGAAGGCTGTGCAGCGGTCTATGCGACGGCACTGGATGCCATCGCCTCCGTCAACGGCTTCGGGCTCAACAGCGAGGCCCGTGCGGGTCTCGCCAAGCAGCTTCAATCGATCGCCGACATGCGTGATTCCTCCGAGCGGGCCTGGGCCTACAGGCGAATCATGGATTCCATGCTCAGTGGTCGAATGCAGATGTGAGATCGAATCAGGTCGAGGAACGATCCATGAAATCGGCATGCATGCGTCACGCTCTGGTTCTGGCGGGCATCTACAACCTGATCTTCGGTGCCTGGGTCGTCATCTGGCCTTCGAGCATCTTCAGCTGGCTCGGCATGGAGATACCGACGTACCTGTTCCTGTGGCAGTGCATCGGCATGATCGTCGGTGTCTACGGCATCGGTTATCTGGCGGCATCCCGTGATCCGATCAGGCACTGGCCGATCGTGCTCGTGGGGTTCCTCGGGAAGATCTTCGGGCCCATCGGCTTTCTCCAGACGGCGATGGCAGGGGACATTCCATGGTCCTTCGGATTCGTCATCATCTTCAACGACTTGATCTGGTGGATTCCGTTCGGGGCGATCCTCTTCAACACATGGCGATCGAGGACGTCCGCAGCCACGGCCTGAGTCTCAGTCCTGTTTGGAAAGATGCACGCGGCCGTCCGCATCGATCTGCGTCGCGGGGTTCCAGGCGATCTCCCATAGAAAGCCGTCCGGATCGGAGAAGTAGCC
>DEYM01000028.1:5820-6116 GCA_002364555.1 Phycisphaerales bacterium UBA3158
CGTGCGAGAATTCGACCGATGTCCTCCTTCTCCGCGACGTTCTGCGACAGTGAACCGGTCATACCCTTCAAGGTGCCCGATTCAAGGCCGGCATCGGCGGCGAGATCCTTCCGATTGAACAACGCGAAGAGCTGCCCGCCCATGTCGAAGAAGGCGACATGATCATTGCTGCGAGCATGTTCCACCAGGCCCATGGCCATGTAGAAATTACGGCTTCGCTTGAGGTCTTCCACACCAAGCGTGATGAAGGAGATGTTGTTCCGGAGTCCGGCCTGTTGGTGTCCCATCGTTCAGTC
>DEYM01000057.1:0-27396 GCA_002364555.1 Phycisphaerales bacterium UBA3158
CAGTTTTCCGTTTGCACGAAGCGAGGCTTCCCGAGCGAGTCGCTGACGAACAGCTTCCTGCTGGGGAGCGGGCACCAGAGTGATGCGAGGATCGTACTCTGGACGGGTTTCGAGCCATGCGTAGGTTTCAGGACCGAAGTTCTCCATGGCGATCTGGGGAACCAGATCCTCCCATGTCTTGGACCATCCGGTGATGAAGCCTTCGTCCATGACGATGTCGGCATCGAGTATCTGACCGGTCTTCGGATGCACTCGGCTGGGGCCAATGGCGAATCCCATGTCCGAGTTTGTCCAGAGGATGAAGTTGAACCGGGCATCTTCCGGATCCTTCTCCATGTGCGCTCCGGTACCGGCATCCTGCTGGTAGACCTCGATGGCATTGATGATGCCGACGTTCTCGAAGGCCTTGTTCCATTCGAGAATGCCGTCCCGAACCCATCGACGGTACCTCACCGGAGTGGTGTGCTCGATGTAGAAGACGATGGGCTTCTTGGGGGGGCTGAGCTTCAACGAGGAATCGGCCTTCTCCAGATGCCATCTGTTGATGTACCGCTTCCAGGGTGTTTCATCCGAGGCGTTGCCGATATCGCGATGGGATGTGACGAAGTAGCCGAGGCGTTCGTCAGCTTCACGCGGCTTGTAACCGGTGTTCTCGGGAATTTCGGCAATGGAGTAGTAGATGGTTCCGAACTTGCCACCACGAAGTGGCATCTCGAAGGCGAGTTCCACGTTGTTGGGGAAGGTCTTGGCCTTGGCGATCTTCGCAAGCTTGGTATTGGCGCCACCCGTGGCACCACCGAAGAACTTGGTCGACTGATTCACCATGAGGCTCGTCAAATCGATGACGGGCCCACCCTTGGGTCCCATCGAGAGGATCGGCACATCGAGAATGACCTTGTCGGTGTGAACGCGCTTGTGACCGGCCTTCGACTGGGTGTCGCCGGTCGAGCGAACGCTGAAGTTGGGCTGGATCAATGCGAGACGCTTGCCGAACTTCTTCCAGTAGGCGTACATGTCGCCGAACTGGACGCCGGATTCATCGATGCCTCCGGCGATCGTGTAGGCCAGGAAGATCTTCTGTCTCTCGAAGTTGCGTGGCAGTTCCGCAAGGACCTTGCCTGTCTTGTCATTGACAAACAGGTTGTACATGCCGGACTGACCGTCAGCTGTAGACACAACTTCGGTGTAGTCCTTGGTGACTGATTTGAAGTCCGGAAAATCGGACTTACTGCTCCCGGATCCCGCCATGACGGTTTCCGCCGGCATGGCCTGCGTGGACTCCTGCAGGGCATATGCCTGGGAGACGATGACACACAGGGCAGCTGCGCACCCGGCAGCGATAAGTGGGCGACGCATCGACATGATTCAAGCTCCTTCGGTGGTCGATAATGTGGCAATTCCTGCAACCTGCAGGCTTTGAGCAATACTACTGTGCTGGACCCTCTTGAGATCGTCTAAAACTCTCCAGATCCGACAACAGCTGCCAAAAAAGCCATTCAAAGGTGTGTTAGAGTCAAAAATCGATCATCTGAGCCCCCAGAGGAGCCATGCCCATGGACGAACAGACCCTGAATCTTGATTACCCATGCGAGTGGGAATACCGAGTTATCGGCTCTGAACCGGATGCCCTGGAGCAGGCTGTGAAGGATGTGATGGGGGCCCGGGCCTACACCTGTGTGGAAGGCCGTCAGAGCGATGGCGGAAAATGGCTCACCAGAGTCGTGACGCTCCAGGTCCAGGACGAGGCTGAACGGGTCGACCTCTACGAGCAGCTGAGATCACACGAAGCCGTCAAGATCGTTCTGTAGGCGATTCGTCATGACCAGCATCGGCAGTTCAATTGCGATCATCGAGCCGCTGCTCGATTCTCAACAGGCTGTCGCGAATCTCCATCATGATCGACTCCTCTGACACGGCTGCAGGAGCCGTGCTTGCAGGGGTCTTCTGATTGACGGCATCACGGGTATCCAGAACGAGATCACGAAATGCCTCGGAGTCCTTGATCCCGAGAAGTTTCACAAGTGCACCGCCGCCACCAGCACCCCCGGATTGTCCCGCTGTTTCGAACGTGAGGGAATACAGACCGAACTTTCGCATGATCGGTCCCTGCACGGAACCGACATCGGTGATCTTCTCAAGCGGTATCGTCTTCTTGACCTTGATGAACAAACCCTTCTTCACATGGACGGCTCGATTGGTCAGCGTGCATTCCCAGGTATCGATGATCTTCGGAGCGATGAGCATCACGAGTGGAATGACGATCGGAACGATGACGATGCCGACGATGGTGGCCGCCAGTCCGATGGCCGTGACCAAGACCTGATAGGTCGTGATGTCCTTCTTTCGGAACTCGGCTTCCTCGATGATGGTTTCATTCCTGAATACAACGTCAGTCATGATCGATACATCTCCTTGGTCTCTGGATTCCAGTTCATGACGCAGTTCTGCCGGTACGCTTCCACACCCATCTTGATGGCGACCATCACGCTGCAACCCAGATCGACGTCGCAGGCCAGCCGATCACCATTGCGAACGCCATCGAGGAAGTTGCCCATGTGGTCGCGTCGCGATTCATGATCGATGGTGGCCATCGCCTGTCCGGGCTTGAGGACCTCCTCGGTCGAGTCCGCGGCCACCTGTGGGTTGGCCTTCCTGAATTCCTCTGACCAGACGGCCTGTTCCTTGATCGTGAGATCGGAATCGAAGTTCATCGTCCCATACTGGCCGCGAATGACGGTGGGCCACGTATCGTCGTTGGTCATGACGCTGTTGAGGACGACCGTATGTTCGGATGGATAGTCCGCCATCATCATGAAGGTGTCCGGTATGTCTCGCTCGTCCTTCTCGAGATACTTGCCTCCACTGGAGACGACTCGGGTCGGGTACTCGCCCTGATGACCACTGATCGCCAGCAGCAGGGGGGAGAGCTTGTGATAGAGCAGATCGGTGGCGAGTCCGCCGTTGTAGGCGAAGTACTTCCGGAATCGGAAGAAGTGGTCGGCATTCCAGTCGATCTTCGGTGCCAGATCATGTTCATGTCCGAGCCATCGATCCCACCAGACGTAGCCATCGGCGTTCCTGTCGTTCGATGGTCCGGCATCAGGATGAATCGGCCAGTTGAACTGACCTCCTCTGGAGTTTCGGCAATAGGCGCCCTGACTCCAGACTGGCTTGCCGATTCGCCCGTTCGAGATGGCCTCTCGTGCCGCCCAGTATCTGGGGTCACTGGTTCCCTGCGGGCCGACCTGCAATATCCGACCGGTTCGATGAACGGCATCCCGGCAGGCGAGCGCCTGTGGGATGGTGTGGGAGAGCGGTTTCTCGACATAGACATCCTTGCCGCTCTCCATGGCTTCGATGGCGATCTTCACATGCCAGTGATCCGGTGTGGCGATCACGACCGCGTCGACATCGGGATCATCCAGGATCTCCTGGTATTCCATGGTGACGGACGAGTCGTCTCCACCGATGATGCGATTGGCGTCGTTGAGCCGTCTTCGATAGACATCGCATACGCGAATGACATCGACGTTGTCGGCATCCCGCCTGCCAACCAGACTTTTCGTGTGCGATGTCCCCATTCCTCCTGTTCCGATCACGGCCAGGTTGAGCCGTTCATTGGAACCGAGTACCCGACCCCAGGAAACAGACGGCATCAGGGTGATGCCGAGCCCCGTGGCGGCGGAAGTTCTCAGGAACCGTCGGCGAGTGGATCTGTTCGACATGATGACTCCTTCTCAATGGATTCGTACCGACAGACTACTGCTGAAACCTGATCCATGTCAGTCCAGAGTGGCGATCCCTCTTCCAGTGCTTCGAAACAGACTCGGTGCTCAGGAGCCTATGTATCGATCGTAAATCGCTCTGGCTCTTTCGGCGGAATCCACACCGCCGACAAGGGCCCTGAGGTCCTCGAACACGGTCAGTTCGACCGGATTCCCCGAGCCACCGCGTTCCTCATGCAGTCTGCCACGGATGATTCCATCGTGGACATCGAACTGGCCATATGGGGCCAATCTCCGCGAAAGATCCTCGATGTCAACGGAAGTCTCCATGGCGGGCAGGACCTGCACGGCGTCCTGGCCACAGAGCACGGTCATGCTGCTGCTTCGGTTTCCACTGAGCCACTGGAAGTCCCGTTTAGCGCAGCATGGGCAGTCGGGGACCGGCCTGGAGGCGTCCATCCTGTGAATGGAATTGTTCCAGACATCGATTCGCATCAGCGTCCGGTCGACTTCATCGCGTTTTCCAAGGATCAATTTCATCGCCTGAAGCGCTTCGTGTGCGCCCACCATGGAGATGAGCGGTCCCAGGACACCGGCCGTGTCGCAGGTGGCGGTCGTACCCGGTTCAGGGGGCTCGGGAAAGAGGCATCGAAGGCAGGGCGAACCGTCCGCTGCACCATCTCCCAGAACAGTGAAGGACAGACCTTCCGAACCGACCGCACCGCCGTAGATGTAGGGAATGCCGCAGGAGATGGCCATGTCGTTGAGCAGATAGCGGGTTTCGAAGTTGTCGAGTCCATCGACGATGAGATCGCAATCGGCAGCCAGCTTTCGAACCGTCGAGGGGTTGATGTCCTTCGTGTGTGGCTCGATCTCGATATCCGAGTTGACGGCTTCAAGGCGTCTGGCCGCGGCGAATGCCTTGGGTGCGCCGACATCCGATTCCGTGAAGAGAACCTGTCTTTGCAGATTCGTGAGTTCGACCAGATCCCGATCGACTATTCGCAGATGCCCTACGCCCGCACGAGCCAGCAGGTCGGCGATCGTGCATCCGAGTGCGCCGCAGCCGGCAACCAGAACACGGCCCTTCGACAGTCTGGCCTGTCCGTCTGCTCCGATCTCCGGAATCAGCATCTGTCTCTGGTATCGCTCGTGGTTCATCGCATGATGGTTCCGTACTTCAGCAGCTTCATCCAGCGTTTGACATCGTAGTCGCGGACGGTGCTGTAGCTGACTTCGACCGTGAATGAACGTTCATCGTTCCACCCGCCCCCGATGAACAGCCGTTCCTTCCTGACCAGCTTGTCCGCTCGTCTCCGGAATGTCTCCATCTCCTTCTCGTCGAGCGATGAACGACTGCCGAGTTCGCCGCAGATTCGATCGACGTCGCGGACGGCATCATCCACCGACCATCCCGCCTCGATTTCCGACTCCACGCCTTCCAGCGCGGCATGGAGTTTCTGGGGGTCGGTGGGCGCCTGGTTCATCAGCCATTTCCTGAGTGAGCGTCCCGGATGCGCCCACGCCTCCTTCTGCTGTGCTTCCTGCTGAACGGACTTCAGGGCGGCGGCGGCATCACTGATGTCCTTCTCGCTCGGCCTTGTTCGATTCATTTCGTTCTCGAACCGTCGTACTGTGCGAGAAGCCGCCAGGGGGTTCTCCGGAAGATCGGGCAGCTGCTTGAGAAGCCGGTCGAATCGACCGCTTCCATCCAGTTCCTTCGGTGCGGCAACGGCGGTGAGCTGCCACCGGACATAGGCATCTATCCGGGTATCCCGATCCTGTCTGGAACAAAGACGCTTGGCGGCAAGCGATGGATCGATCTCGAACGATTCCTCCTCGAAGAAATCGGCTTCCCGTCGAGGAGGCTCGGTCTTCGATGTCCTGGCTTCCTCCTTGAGCTGGTGAACCGCCTGGTTCATCGACTCAGCCGGCGTCATCGCCGGTTCGGATTCCGAGCCGGTTGCGATGCCGATGGACAGCAGAAGGGCCGAGATGCAGACGGTTCGCATGCCCATCATCGTACCGACAGCTTCATTCCCAGAGGAATGCCATGAACTGGAAGGATCAATCCGGCTTGGATCACCAGGCGAAGTGTGAGAACGCCTTGTTGGCTTCCGCCATGCGGTGGGTCTGCTCGCGGACGGTTACCGCCTTGCCTTCACCACATGCCGCATCGAAGAGTTCACGAGCCAGACGATCCGACATCGATTTACCCTTTTCCGAACGGCAGGCCGTGATGATCCAGCGGAACGCCAGGCTCTGTCGACGACGCTGGGTCACCGGCATTGGAACCTGATAGTTGGCACCACCGACTCGCTTCGAGCGGACTTCGACATTCGGCTTCACGTTGTCGATGGCACGATGGAAAGCCTCGATCGCCTTCTCGGGAAGATTCTCTCGCTTTTCCTTGTCCATTCGAGCCTGGATCTTGTCCAGTGCGTCGTAGATGACACGGGTGGCGACAGCCTTCTTGCCGTCGACCATGACGCAGTTGATGAATCGACTGAGGACCTTGTCGTTGTGACGAGGATCACCCTTGAGCTGCTGTTCCGACTTTGTGATTCGACCGGCCATGCCGACCTCCTTTGGCTCATCTGCTCCGAGTGGAGCCTCTGTTCACCGCGATCCTTCATTCAGGGAGGGATGTATCGCGATTACTTGCCTGGAGTCACGAGGTGACTCGCTGAATTGTGATCCACTGCCTCATGATGAGGACAGTGGTGGAAAATCAATGCTACTTGGTGCGCTTGACGCCGTACTTCGAACGACCCTGCTTGCGGTCATCGACTCCGAGCGTATCGAGCGAACCACGGACGACGTGATACCGAACACCTGGAAGGTCACGGACACGCCCGCCACGGACGAGAACAATGGAGTGCTCCTGGAGGTTGTGACCTTCACCACCGATGTAGGCGGTCACTTCCTTGCCATTGGAAAGTCGAACGCGAGCCACCTTGCGAAGCGCCGAGTTGGGCTTCTTGGGTGTGACGGTTCTGACTTGGAGACAGACACCACGTCGCTGTGGGCAGGCGTCCATGTCACGGACCTTGGACTTCACCTTTGGGGTGCGGCGTGGTTTTCGAACTAGTTGGTTAATCGTCGGCACTCGGGCTCTCCTGAAATCAAGTCCAGCAGTCTATCAGCCCCCGGGCCGAAGTCCAAGAGGTGAAAGCGTCCATTTGGGCATGGAAACGAGATCGTGGCATTCAAGATGGATACACCGATGCCAACCCTGCTAGTCTTCACCCTTCATGAATGACTCAAACCCCGATTCCATGCCCGAGGCGGCCCTTTTTACGGACGGTGCCTGTTCAGGAAACCCCGGGCCAGGCGGTTGGGCCTACATCCTCAGATCGCTCCCCGAAGGTGAAGAAGAGGTCCAATATGGCGGCGATCCCGCCACGACCAACAATCGCATGGAGCTGATGGCCGTCATCGAGGGGCTTCGCTCCTTGTCGCAGCCGACCCGGTTGACCCTCTATTCGGACAGTCAGTACGTCCTCAAGGGTCTTTCCGAGTGGATGGATGGCTGGAAGCGGCGAGGCTGGAAACGTCCACGCAATCAACCTGTTCTGAATGTCGAACTCTGGCAGGAACTCGACAAGTCCAGGGAGATCCACGACATCACGACCCACTGGGTCCGGGGACACAACGATCATCCCGAAAACGAGCGGTGCGACCGAATGGCGGTTCAGGCAAGAGACGAGGCGGCTCGCGGCGGGTGACGCTTCTGGAAGGTACCTTGAGCACATGCTGATACATCGCATCGAAGTTGCTCCACGTGACGAGGTTGATGATGCACGGGGACGCGCAGCGCTTGCCCAGGCCAGTGCCGCCGGACTCTCCAGTCTTCCCAGTCGAATTCAATGTGCTCGCGTCTACCTTCTCGAAGGCGAGTTGAGCGAACCCGAACTCGAGACGGTCAAGCAGGATCTTCTGGGCAATCCCGTCACCGAAGATGCCATGACTGGTTCGCGTGATGCCAGTGCATCATCGGTGATTGAAGTTCACCCACTGCCGGGTGTCATGGATCCAGCCGCGGATGCCGTCGAGATGGCCCTGAAGAGTCTTCTTGGTCGTGACGTTCCGGTTCGAACAGGTATTCGCTACGACATGTCGGATCTGGACATCGCCGCGGCCGGCGAACTGGCTCGTCATTGTCTGGCCAATCCACTGATCCATCTCGTGCATGAAGGTCCCTACCACCCAGAGGCGTTCACACACGGTGTGGACCGTCAGATGCCGATGCCCACCATTGACATCCGCTCTCTCGATGATGATGCGCTGCAGACGCTCTCGCGGGAAGGGCACCTCTTCCTGAGTCTCGAGGAGATGAGGGCCATTCAGGTCTTCTACAGGGATGCCGGTCGCGATCCCCGCGAGATCGAACTGGAGACACTGGCCCAGACATGGTCGGAGCATTGCGTTCACAAGACGCTCAAGTCCGCCATCGCCTACGCGGGACCATTGCCGGAAGGTGACCGCCCCGGTCACGAGACCGCTTCCGATGGAAGGACCACGATCGACAACCTGCTCAAGTCGACCGTGGCGGCGGCGACGTTCGAACTGATGGCCGATGGAATCGACTGGTGCCTTTCCGTATTCGTGGACAACGCGGGGATCATCGCCTTCGACGATGAGCACGCGGTCTGCTTCAAGGCCGAGACCCACAACCATCCTTCGGCGCTGGAGCCCTATGGCGGAGCGGCGACCGGAATCGGAGGCTGCATCCGGGATGTCATCGGTACCGGACTGGCCGCCAAGCCGGTGGCCGCCACGGACATCTTCTGCGTGGCACCACTCGATACCACGGACATCCCTTCCGGTTGCCTGTCACCAAGACGCGTGTTGTCGCAGGTGGTCGCGGGCGTGAGGGACTATGGAAACCGAATGGGGATCCCGACGCTCAACGGGGCCGTCTGGTTCGATCCCCGCCACATCGGCAATCCCCTGGTGTTCTGCGGATGCATCGGCCTGATGCCACGGGATCTGGTGACGGGTGATCCGGAGCCAGGAGATCGGATCGTCGCGCTGGGAGGTCGGACGGGTCGTGATGGAATCCATGGAGCGACATTCTCCTCGGCGGAGTTGACGGATACCCATGCGGACGAGTTCTCGCATGCGGTCCAGATCGGAAACGCCATCACCGAGAAGAAGGTCCTGGATGCGATCCTCGAAGCCCGCGATCAACCGGGTGGTCCGTTGTACACGTCCATCACGGATTGTGGTGCAGGTGGATTCTCCAGTGCCGTCGGAGAGATGGGGGAGCAGCTGGGAGCCGAGGTGGATCTCGAGAAGGCGCCGTTGAAGTACGCCGGTCTGACGGCCAGCGAGATCTGGATCTCGGAGGCTCAGGAGCGAATGGTGCTCGCTGTTCCTCAGGAGAGGCTCGCTGATCTACAGGCCATCTGCGATGCGCACGAAGTGGAGATGTGCGATCTGGGTCACTTCGGCAATGAGAATCGTGAACTCGTTCTTCGACATCACGGAACCGAGGTCGGACGACTCTCCATGCATCTGCTGCATGAAGGCGTGCCGCAGCTGACGCGCGAGGCGAGCTGGTCGGAACCCGATGTCAGGCAACCCGGATCACAGGCCGGCGATGTCGGCGATCTGCTTCTGTCGCTGCTGGCTCATCCGAACATCTGTTCCCGACATCGAATCATCGAGCAGTACGACCATGAGGTCCAGGGGCGCAGCGTCCTACGACCACTTGTCGGTATCGACGGCAACGGACCAGGTGATGCGGCCGTCATCAAACCGGTCGCTGGTTCGAATCGCGGTCTTGGAATCGGCAATGGTCTGGCGACGGGATGGGAAAGCGATCCCTACTTGATGGTGCTGGCCGCCATCGACGAGTGCGTGCGGAATCTCGTCTGTGTCGGCACTGATCCCGAACGAATCGCCATCCTCGACAATTTCTGCTGGCCAGGCTGCGATGATCCGGAAAGTCTGGGTCTGCTCGTTCGAGCCGCGGAAGGGTGCTACGACGGCGCCAAGGCGTATCGAACACCCTTCATTTCAGGCAAGGATTCCCTGAACAACCAGTTCACCGATGAGCATGGTCGAACGATTCGCATACCACCCACGCTTCTGATCTCGGGAATGGGCATCATCGACGAGGTCGGCAAGTGCATCACGATGGATGCCAAGGCTTCCGGAAATCTACTGGTGTGCGTCGGTGAAACGACGGAATCGATGGGTGGATCCCATGCCGTCATGGTGTGTCCGGATCTCGCAGTCGATCGTTCACTACCACGAACGGATCTCGTTACCGGTCCAGCACGTGCGCGTGTCATCTCCCGGATCATTCAGAAGGGCATCGTCCGCAGCGCCCATGACTGCAGTGAAGGTGGACTTCTGGTCGCATCGGTCGAGATGGCCATGGCCGGAGGCCTGGGACTCGGGGTCGACGAGAACGTGGTTGCGGATCATGATCTGATCACCGCCTGTTTCGCCGAGACGCCTTCGCGCTATCTGCTGGAAGTCTCCCCGGACAGACTTGATGAACTGCACGATCTGCTCGATGGACATCCATGTCGTGTGGTTGGAACCTTCACGTCAGATACCAGATTGAAGCTTGGTCAGCTGGACGTGGCGATGGACACACTGGCGGATGCCTGGTCGAACGGTCTCGTCATCTAGTCGGTGGTGGCCGCCTGCCATGAGGTCGCCACCATGCGGTTGATGTCCTGATATCGAGGTTCCCAACCGAGTTCGGATCGAATTCTGGAATTGTCCGCCCAGATCGCGCTGATGTCGCCTTTTCGCGGGTCTCCCTCGATGACGGGGATCTCATGACCAGCCGCCTTCTCGACGGCGCGGATGATCGATCGAACGCTGATGCCATGGCCGCATCCGACGTTGTAGATCCGCATGGGACCTCGTCGAATCGAATCCATGAAAGCCAGATGCGCACCGGCGATGTCCGTTACATGGACGAAATCCCGAATGGCCGTTCCATCCGGCGTGTCGTAGTCGGTTCCATACACGGTGAGTGTTTCACGATTACCGAGCGCCGACTGGATGCAGGCGGACACGAGTCGCGGCTCTTCGATCGGTTCCTTCAGCACACCTTGTTCATCGGATCCCAGGACATTGAAGTATCGAAGTACGCCCGTGGCGATTCGACCCTCCTCGGCAGCCGTTCGAAGAATGTTCTCGGCCCGGATCTTGCTCTGCCCATACGGATTGGCGGCCGACAGTGGCGACTCCTCCGTGACGGGGCGTGTCGTGTCGGACGGGCTTCCATAGACGGCGCACGTACTGGAGAGCATGAAGGACGCCACTCCCTGATCGATGGCGCTCTCGAGAAGCTGATGGGTGACTTCCACATTGTTCTTCTCGTAGAGCTCCGGGAACTTCACCGACTCGTCGATCTTCGCATAGGCGGCGAAGTGCATGACGGCATCCATTCCCTCCAGTGCCGATGGGAGAATGGAGGGATCGCCGCAATCACCATGGATGAACTCGATGGTCCCTTGTGAACGGAGACGGTCGATTACGGCGGCACTTCCTCTCTCGAGTGTGTCGATGACGGTCACCTGATGCCCTGCTCGCATCAGTTCAAGTGCGGCATGCGAGCCGACATAGCCTGCGCCGCCCGTCACGATCACCTTCTTGGAAGTGGAATCAACCATGTTCAACAGAGGAGTATGGCGATTGACGGCCCGAATCACAAGACAGGATGGGATCCGGCCGTACAATGCCGGCATGTCCGATCGACCACATGCTCTGGTACTCACTGCTCCCGGGATCAACTGTGACGAGGAGCTCTGCGAGGCATTCACCCTGGCTGGTGCCGATCCGGTCAGGGTCCACATCAACCGACTGGCGGCGAACCCCGAGCTTCTCGACGAGGCTGAGCTGATCGGTCTGCCCGGAGGCTTTTCCTATGGAGATGCCGTGGCGGCGGGCCGTATAGCGGCCCAGTTGATTCGATCACATCTCTGGGAGGCGTTGACTCGGGCGATCGAACGGGGCGTACCGATGATCGCCCCGTGCAATGGTTTCCAGATCGCTGTTCAGGCAGGGCTGCTGCCAGGCCCCGGTACGGGAAGCGTCTGGCCCGATTCACCATCCCCTGCGGAAGTGGCGCTGGTCGACAACGAGTCGGCGCGTTTCATCGACAAGTGGGTGTCCGTTGAGTATCCAGCGGATACGGTCTGCATCTGGACGAACGGACTCGATGCGACCGCTCGCGGATCACTTCTGCCGATCGCCCATGGCGAGGGCCGATTCGTGGCGGGTGACAAGCTCGGGCATCTCGTGGACTCGGGACAGATCGCCGTCCGATACGCGCAAGACGACAATCCCAACGGTTCGGATGGTCATGTCGCGGGGATCTGCGACGCGTCCGGTCTGATTCTTGGACTCATGCCACATCCGGAACGATATACGCGGTGGACTCAGCATCCCTTCTGGACCCGTCTCGATGAGCAGGATCGTCAAGGCGATCCTCCAGGCCTCGCCATGTTCCGCAACGCGGTCAGCTGGGTGAAGGCAAGAAGAGGGTCTGCTGTAGAAGCATGAACTCCGGAGGATCTCAGCTGAAACATGCCGTTTGATCCGTCCATTCTGACGCCCGAACAGCCTGATCCGATGAAGGATGATCGAGTCTGCACCGAGTGTGGCTATTCACTGAAGGGACTCGCCAGAGGCGGAGCCTGTCCGGAATGTGGAATACCCGAGAGGGCCCATGAACCGGCGATTCTTGCGGGCGGTCCGGCCGAACCTGCCCAGGTGATTCAGCAGTGTGGAAAGTGCGGCTATCCATTGAAGGGTCTGCCCTCCATCGGAAACTGCCCCGAATGCGGTTCTTCTTACAGGCCGAGCAGTTCAAGGCGGCGCTACACCGATCTGATCGAACCGAAGACGCTTGTTTCCACGAGTTTCCGGATTGGCCTGATGCTGTTGATCACGGCGATTGTCTCAGCCCTGTTCATGCAGGTGATCGTCCTTTTCTACAGGATCGAACCAGGCGACTACAAGCTGGTGATGACCATGAGTTCCATCGTCTGGGCCCTTGGACTCTGTCTCGTGGTCGTTCGACGGGTCGCCGGTAAGCACATGTTCCTGAGGTTCGTGTGGTTGATCACATTGGCATCGCAGTGGCTTTGGCCTCTGGCCTACGCATTGAGTCGATACGGCTCCATCAACCAGAACGCCGTCGGGTCGTTGCACGCGTTCGGAATCATCATCTTCGATGTGGCCGCTGCCATCGGACTGTTCAGCTCGCTGTGTTTTCTCGCGATGATCTGCAGGGATCTCTATCTGCGACGTCAGGCATCCAGGCTGGAACTGGTGGCCCTGATCTTTCCGTTCTACGCCATGGGTATCTGGATCTTCTCCTATCCGGCCGAAGTTCAGGACGGGATCTTCCATGTTGGAGGCGGTTTCAGACTGATCATCTACTTGATCGTTCTGGGCCCCTGGTGGATTCTCTTCATCATGGTCGGGCTGGCCATCAAGGACGTCTTCATCAGAAGCCTCTGGGAAGGTCGACTTGAGGAATCGAACACCGGTCGTGTTTCCGAAACCCATGAATCACCTGCTCGATCCACCGATCCCAAGGATGGTTCTCGTCCGGATTCCGGAGACATACCGTTGTCTTCATCGGATGCCGAAGCTGCCGATTGATGATCTCGTCTCCGAACCGACCTGCTACGATGTTCCATCTCCAAGGAGCTCAACGTGTCCAAAGAAATCATCCGTTGCGGTGTCGTCGGTGTCGGTCGAATGGGCCGGCATCATGCTCGAATCTATGCCCAGATGCCCGAAGCGGAACTGGTCGGTGTCGTTGATGCCGACGCGGAACGCCGGAATGACATCACGAGCGAATGGGGTGGTCGACCACTGGAGACGGTCCGCGAACTGATTGATCTGGGTGTTCAGGCAGTGACCATCGCCACGCCCACCATCCACCATCGCGAGGCGGCTGAACAGTTGATCGAAGCGGGTGTCGCCTGCCTCATCGAGAAGCCCCTGGCTGCAACGGCCGCGGACGCTTCGGCGATCGCCGAAGCCGCGGCGTCCAAGGGTGTCCCACTGCAGGTCGGTCATGTGGTTCGATACGATCCGGTCATGAGAGCCATTCGTGCCTTGGGTGAATTCCAGCCCAGGCATCTCGAGTTGCATCGCATCTCGCCAATGACCTTCAGAAGCGTCGATGTCGGTGTCGTGCTCGACATGATGATTCATGATCTCGATCTGCTCACGATGTTGATCGGTGCGGAGCCCGAGGAGATACACGCCAGTGCGGTCGCGGTTCTCTCCGATGCCGAGGATGTCTGCAATGCGCGGCTGACGTATTCGTCCGATTCGCTCGAGGAACGATGTGTCGCGAATGTCACCGCCAGTCGTCTGGCCCTCAAGACGGAACGCAAGCTTCGAATCATCTGCGAGGATCTGTACGTCTCGGCGGATTTCGTGACTCGAACAGGCACCGTCGTACGCCAATCGGCCAATGCGAGCCAGTTGGATGAAATCCGCGGCAGACTTCGTGCCGGCGAGGATCTATCAAGCGTGAACTATCTCGATCTGGTGAGTTTCGAGGATCTTGTCGTTGAGGATGCCGAGCCACTTCTGCTCCAGGCGGAGGACTTCCTCAACTCGGTGCGAACAGGCAGCCGTCCCGAGATCGATGCGGAAGCAGGCCGTGCCGCCGTCCGTACGGCGGAACGGATTCTCGAGGCAGCGGGCATCACCGCCAATGCCTGATTGGTCGCCTCGAAGCAATTCATGCGCCAATTCGTTCGGCATCTTCTGCGCCAGAAGCCGTTAGGAGCAGCCCCAGTGGCGGCATGATCTTTGCAGCCGATATGGTCTATTCCCCAGGAGAAGGCCATGATGGACCCCGTTTCGATTCCGACAGTCAAGAGTTCCGCTCCCGTCGACATGACGGCTCAGTCCACTGGGAAAACCGGTGAGGACATCACCATCCAGGATCTCATCCGCAACTGGGGTGAATCGGATCCCCATTCGGACATCAATGATGACGGCATCGTCGATGTGAATGATCTTCTCCTTCTCCTGGAGAAGCAGTCGTCATCGAATCCCGTCATCAACTCCCTCATGGAAGCGCCATCCGCCGCCATCGAGGGCCTGGCATCACTTGGTGGACTGCTGATGGAAGCGCTGGGTATCCAGAATCCCGATCAATCCACGCCGGTGGAGTTTCCGGAGATGTCCGCAGCGGAGGCATTGGATCTTTCGGGCATGGAAACGGCTGATGTGGATACGGCCATGAAGACCGCCAAGGGAATGATCGATCGCTGGCAGTCCAGAGGATACGCCTCTGCACCACCACCTGGATTCGAAGAGATCATCGACACCCTTCCACTGGACAGGGACATTCGAGGTGTCATATCGAAACTGATCGCAGCCAGTTACTCGGGCTGATGCTCAGCTGCCCCAGCCTCCGGTCAGAGGGGGCGGTCCTCCCGCCAGCTCATCCCGAATGTGATCGACTGCGATCGATTTGGATCTCTTCAGGCACACGATGAACATCTCCCGGGATACGGATCGCGAGGCCTTGGGCTTGGCCGGTCGCACCGTCTCGAACATGCTGCGGGCACGTTCGAGAAGATCCTTGGATCCGGGGCCTTCGAACATCTTCATGATGAGATCGCCGCCGGACGAAAGGCGCATGGCTGCCAGATCCAGGACCAGGTTGCACAGTCGCATGGAACCATAATGATCCGTGTCCCGGCTGCCTGTGGTGGAGGGGGCCATGTCGCTGAGCAGCACATCGAACGGGGAAGACGGATCCAGTCCGAGTTCCTCGAGCGTCTCATCGCTGAGCTCGGCGGCATCACCCTGCAGCAGATGCACCGGTGAACCGCGGAAGCTGCCCGTCACGACCTGAAGGTCGATTCCGACCACGATTCCATTGGGTGCCGTCCGTTGCGCCGCAACCTGTGTCCATGAACCGGGGGCGCATCCGAGATCGAGAACACGACGGCCCTTCGTGAGTATTCGACGTTTGTCATCGATCTCGATGAGCTTGAAGGCCGCCCGCGAACGGTAGCCCTGTCGCTTGGCTTCCTTGAACCAGTGATCTTGTATCTCGCGTGCCATGGATGACGTCAATCGAAATCGAAGGAGCTCTGCCGATGTGGATATTTCTTGATGACGATGCGTATCGTCCCGTCGTTGGTTCTCAGCGTGATGGGCCGATCGCCATCATTGATGACGCCCTGCATGGTCCGATCGCTGCTCCGGCCGTGAATGCGAAGCTTGCCCTTGGGCACCTTGCAGATGACGCGGCCATCGATCGTGAATGCATCAAGTCGACCGCTGGTTCCCTGTCCGGCTCGAAGGGTTATGCCGCCTTCGGTCGTGGCGACGTTGATCGACTCGTCGAGAGATTCCCCGGTGACGATGCTGACATCACCTCGAGTCGTATTCACGTCGACCGGGCCCGAGATCTCGCTCAGATCGACATCGCCCAGACTCGTGTCGACTCTGACGCCATCGATATGCGGCGCGGTAACGGTCACATGCAGTCTCTGCATGCCCGATTCCGGATAGAGGGTCTGGGCCCGAACGCGAACGATTGTCCGGCCATTCTCCTCGACGGTCTCGACGGACCAGTCGATGTCCTTCAGCGATGCTTGTGCGTCGCCCATCCGATGGAACGAATGAGTCGATTGAGGTTTGACGAGTACCCCGGGTGTACCTGGAGCGTCCCCTGTTGAACGGATGGTGACATCGCCTGCGAAGGTGGCCACATCCACGGAAACAGGCCCCGCGACATCAAGAGGGGTCCTGGTGCCGAACGCCATGTGACCACACCCGCCAAGACAGGCCAGCAGGAGGAGGGAGGCCATCAGGCCGAGGTAGAGATTTCCGCCGTGGATATGTCGCATGCTTGTGACTCTAATTGGATTGTACGGGCCACGTCCGGACCCCGTCGGGTGCTAGACTGCACCAACTGGAGAACAAGAGATGATTCGATCGAACAACCCCAATTCGATGATGCCCTTCGAGCAGATGGACGACGACGGCTTCAGATCCGCCCTCCCGATGAATGGAGCCTCAAGTCCATCATCCAATCTGTCATGCACGACTCCGGGCTCATTCGCGAACAAGCCCGATATCGGCGGCCCCCTGAGCTACAGCAGTCCGGATACTCCCGGAATGCCGACCGCCTCTTCACTGACGGCCTGGGATTTCCTTCCAGAGGGCTGGTCCATCGAAGTTCATCCAGACGGGTGTCTTGGTCACAACCAGGGCGATCAGCCTGTCCGTGCGGTGGCGACACCGGGTTTCACACCCGTGACCCAGCTTGAGAATGCTCGTCTTGGAAACGTGACTCCCGAGATGCTTCTGGTATCGAAGCGAGAGCCGCATCTGACTCCCGAGCAGATCCGGGATGAAGTAGCGGCCGGTCGCATGATCATTCCCGCCAATGTCCATCATCTGAAGCATGACCTCGAGCCCATGTGCATCGGCCGAGCGTCCTTGACGAAGGTCAATGCCAACATGGGCGCATCCCCGGTGAGTTCCGGAATGGAACAGGAACTGGAGAAGCTCAGGTGGGCGGAGAAGTGGGGCGGCGATACCGTCATGGACCTCTCCACCGGCGGGGATCTCGACAGCTGTCGGGAGATGTTGATCAAGCACTCCAAGGTTCCCATCGGAACGGTTCCCATCTACTCGATGATCATCGGTCGGAAGATCGAGGAACTGGACGATGCGATGATATTGGAGATGCTTGAGCATCAGGCTCTTCAGGGCGTGGACTACTTCACCGTGCATGCGGGCATTCGCCGAGCGCATCTCAAGTTCGTTCGCAAGCGTCTCATCGGCATCGTGTCCCGAGGCGGATCATTGCTGGCGAAGTGGATGATTCATCATGGCCGCGAGAACCCGACCTATGAACTGTGGGACGACATCTGCGAGATCATGCGAAAGCACGACGTCTCCTTCTCCATCGGTGATGGTCTTCGACCCGGTGGCCTCGCTGACGCGACCGATCAGGCCCAGCTCTCCGAACTGCAGACGCTGGGTGAACTGACCGAGCGAGCCTGGCGGCATGGTGTTCAGGTCATGGTCGAAGGTCCGGGGCATGTGCCTCTGGATCAGATCGAATACAACATGAAGCTCCAGCGGCAACTGTGTCATGGCGCCCCGTTCTACGTGCTCGGACCGCTCGTGACTGACATCTTCCCTGGGTATGACCACATCACCTCCTGCATCGGCGCCTGCAATGCTGGCTATCACGGTGCGTCGATGCTGTGCTACGTCACACCCAAGGAGCATCTGGGTCTGCCGAAGAAGGATGATGTGAAGCAGGGCTGCATCGCCTACAAGATCGCCGCCCATGCTGCGGACATCGCATTGGGCATACCGGGAACTCGTGATCGCGATGACGAGCTCACCAAGGCTCGAGCGGCCTTGAACTGGGACCGTCATTTCGAGTTGAGCTTCGATCCGGATACGGCTCGAGCACTTCATGATGAGGATCTCGATGTCGATACCGACTTCTGCGCCATGTGCGGTCACGACTGGTGCAGCGTGCGAATCAGCAAGGAAATCCAGGAATTCGAATCCGGTCTCGAAGATGGCTATTCATGGGACAAGCCGAAGTTGACAGCGGCGCTCACCGAGGAACAGAAGGCCATTCTCGAACAGCGTGGTGTTCTCGAGCCTGCCGAGATCCATCGACTCGCTTCCAAGGCCAAGCCTTCGAACGCCGATGATGAGGCGCCGGCCTGTCACAGTGATCAGGCGACATCCGAACAGGCTCAGGAGATCCAGAAGCAGCATGGTGTCGATAAGCTGGTTCCATTGGATACTTCTGAGGTAACGAACATCCCCAATCACGACTCGATTATCTGAAGAACGGCTGGACATGGTTGAAACCGAGCAGAGAAAAATCATGGGAGTGAGATTTCCGAATCTCTATCTCTATCTGGTTTTCCTGTCTGCTCTGGACGTCGTCCTGACCAGAGTCATCCTCTACTTCGGCGGAACGGAAGTGAATCCTCTGGCCGACTGGATCATCGACCAGTGGGGCCAGATGGGCATGAGCATCTTCAAATTCGGAATCGTGGCATTCGTCATCATCATCTGTGAATACACGGCTCGAATGGATATCCGCATGGCGTTTCGGCTGGCCCTGGCCGGTTGTCTCATCTCCGCAGTACCTGTCATCTGGTCGATTGGGCTGGTCATCCACATGATCATCACATTCGATCCATCGGCCGAGCCACCGCCACCGCTACCACCTGAAGGTCTCTCGCCGATGTCGATGCTCAGTTGGATGAGACTGTCGGTTCCCTGCTGAATCAGCCAGCCCGGTATGATGCTTCGAGACCTGATCAACAGTGTCGAGGAGCATGAGATGGCTGAAAAGCGACCGATGAGAGTAGTGGTTTTGGGTGGTGGATTCGCCGGCGGTTACGTCGCGAAGCATCTGTTCGACAAGAACCTGGGTCTGGATGTCGAAGTCATCATCATCGACCGGAACAACTACTTCGTCTTCTATCCACTTCTGGTGGAAGCCGGGACGGGTTCTCTGGAGCCAAGGCACTGCACGGTTCCGATCCGAGAGTTCGCGAGCCGCAGCGAGCTGTTGATGGGCGAGGTCACCGATCTGGACGCTTCCAAAAACAAGGTCCACTTCAAGCTCTGTGGCGATGACACTGTCCGGGAAATCGAATACGACCAGCTGGTCGTCGCCCTTGGGAGCGTCACCAGGATCCTTCCCGAGAAGATCTGCAGCGGTGTCACGGAGCACGCCTTCGAAGTCAAGCACATGAGTGATGCCGTCGCGATCAGGGATCGGGCCGTCGAACTGCTTGAATTGGCGAATGCGACCGATGATCCCGAGGAGAAGAAGCGTCTGCTCCACTTCGTCGTCGTGGGCGGCAACGTGACCGGCATCGAGGTCGTCGGCGAACTGGAGGTGTTCGTTCGCGGAGCCACCTCCATGTATGCGAACATCAAGCCCGAGGACTGCCAGTTCACGGTCATCGAACTCTCGCCCGAGATCCTGCCGATTCTCCCCAAGCAGTTGATCAAGTGGTCGACCAAGAAACTGGAGGAGAGGGGAATCCGGCTATGGACCGGAAAGTCGGTCAAGGAGGTCCATGCCGATCACGTGATCACCTCCGAAGACCAGCATGTCCCGTGTTCGACGGTCATATGGACGGCGGGCATCGCACCGAATCCGGTACTCCGGGAGTTCAAGGATCTTCCATTGAATTCGCATGGCGGCGTCGACTGCGAGCCGACCTATCGAGTCAAGGGGCATGAGAACATCTGGTCCCTTGGGGATTGCGCGGGTGTCCCGGGACCTGACGGCAAGCCGATGCCGCCCCTGGCCCAGATCGCCATCAGACAGGCCAAGCAGCTTGCGGGCAACATCGCGGCAGCCCATCGAGGCGATGAACTGGACAATGGTGATGTGAGTGTCCTGGGTATTCTCGTTCCACTGGGACGCCATCAGGGAGTGATGAACTTCAAGGGCATCCGCGTCGAGGGCTTCTTCGCCTGGGCGATGTGGAGAGCGATCTACCTGAGCAAGATGCCCGGCTTTGGAAGAAAGCTTCGAGTCCTTCTTGACTGGACCATCAACTGCTTCTCGAAGCGTGATTATGTCCAGCTGGGAATGAATCCAAAGGCATCCCGCGAATTCACCGGACCCGACAGCCAGAAATCATCCTGAGGCCATCAGCGGCGAGCCCATCTTCTCTTCAGAAGTGCCATGGACTCCTCGTCGTCTGCCAGTGGTGAGGACGCCTGTACGGGTGCATCGAATCGCTCGTCCGATAGGCTTTCATCGAGTTCGTTGAGCCATGACTTCGTCGCTTCAAGCGCCCGGGGGCCATGTGAGGCGACCTGTCTGGCCAGTTGTTCGGAACGATCGATCGGCATGTCATCGAGCATCATCGCCAGACCCACCTGGAAGGCCTGGGTTCCATCGATCAGATTTCCTGAAAGCAGAAGAGATCTCGCAGACCCGTTCCCAATGCTGGTGGCCAGGGTGTTTCCACTGACGACAGGTGACAGGCCAAGCTGATGGACCGGGTAACCGAGCCTGCTCCCGGGTGAAACGACGACCATGTCACAGGCGCTGACGATCGCGCAACCGCCTGCCACAGCCGCGCCATCGACACCGGCGATGACGACGCAGCGATGTCGACGAATGGTCTTGAGCAGACCCCCGAGCACGCCAATGAAATCATTCAGTGCAGGTGGATCATCGATGACCGGTCCGAGATCGAATCCAGCACAGAACGAAGGGCCGCGTCCCCTGATGAGGATGACCGCAAGATCCCGGTTCTTCTCCAGCTCCACGAGCATCGAATCGAGTTCGCGCATCGTCGACAGGGACAATGCGTTCCGATTGACTTCGCCATCGAGCCAGATGAAGGCGATGTTCTGTTCAATGTCGAGTTCAACGGTCGTGGGTGTCTTCATATCCGACTTCTTTACCAGAGCAGCAGCCAAATGGCCATCCAGATCCCCGCGACGATCATGACCATCGCGGTGTAGCCGACGATATCACGTGCCTTCACACCCGTGATCGCCAACAGCGGTAGTGCCCAGAATGGCTGAAGCATGTTCGTGAGCTCGTCTCCGTAACTGACAGCCATCAGCATCTTGGGTATCGATACGCCGCTTTCAATCGCGCTTTGGATCGCGATCGGACCCTGTACGCCCCATTGACCACCACCAGATGGAACAAGGAAGTTGACGACACCTGCCGAGAGAAAGGTGAAGAACGGCAAGGTGGTTTCGGTGGAGATATCGGCTGCGAACTGCGCAATGTCAGCCATGAGTCCGGAATCCTTGAGCATGATCAGGATCCCCGCATACAGAGGGAACTGAATGAGGATGCCGGCACATCCTCGAGCCGCTCTTTCGATGGATCGGGCATAGGCGATGGGGGATCCGTGCAGAATCAGTCCTATTCCGAGCATGACCGCATTGAACTGGTTGGGGCCCAGTCTCATGATCCCGCGCGATTCATCGGCGAGGAAGATTAGGAATCCGGCAATCAGCGCTGCCGCGACGGTGATTGAGAAGATGATTCCGACGGGGCCCCAGCTTTCATTGGCCGTGATTGCTCCCGTGGGCTCCTCCGCCATCGGATGGGCGTCGCATTCGGTCAGTGATCGACAGTCCGAGCGGGCGGGAGCCAGCACCCAGAGCACCAGTGGAATGATGATGATGAGTCCTCCACTGACAAGAAGATTCATGTTTGAAAAAGTGGTGGCGCTCAGCGGTACCCCATCAGGGAATCCCAATGATGCAAGGCGTTCCATGAGGCCATCCCCGAGCAGATCACTGGCTTCGGACAGCGTGCTCGACTTCAGAGCCGCGGAGCCGGATAGTCCGCCATGCCAGACCAGCAATCCCATATATCCAGCCGCACAGAGAAGTGGAAAATGACTCGGCCGACCTCTTGCTTCCATGCTGCGTCCGACATCACGAGCCAGCAAGGCGCCGACGATCAGACCAAGTCCCCAGTTGATGAGACCGGTCAGTACGGCGACAAGTCCGACCAGAGCGGCCGCCTGTCCGGGCGTGCGGGGCATTTGGGCGATACGCCCAAGGCATCTTCGGATTACCGGGCTGTCGGCCAGTGCGTAGCCCGTCACGAGGATGAGGGCCATCTGCATGCCGAACTGGAGAAATTTCCAGAGACCCGTCGACCACCAGGTGTCGATCAGGACGATCGCCGTCTCCTGTCGATCCAGTTCGTCGTAGCCAAGAAGGAACGCGAGCGCTGCCGTCAGGATGGTCAGTCCCAAAGCCAGGATGAGGGGGTCGGGAATGCACCGGCCGATCGTACGGCTCAGGATCAGGCCTAGTCTCGCGATCATGGACCCAATGGTATGTCAGCAGGGGACGAGGGTCGATATCGATCCTCCATCCTGAAACATGAATTCAATCCGAATGCCAGGTCCGACTGCAACGATCAAACACGACCGA
The DNA here is from genome assembly GCA_002364555.1 of Phycisphaerales bacterium UBA3158. Taxonomy (GTDB): domain Bacteria; phylum Planctomycetota; class Phycisphaerae; order Phycisphaerales; family SM1A02; genus UBA1668. The sequence continues at coordinate 22,677 of DEYM01000057.1, forward strand.
GGTGGTCGCAGGGCCGATGACTTCCGTTTCAGGCAGTGTCAGACCCAGATCGATGAATTCGGGATAGATGTCGGTTTCCAAGGGACTGATGGCCAATCGTCCGGTCACCGACATCAGATGATCGATCAACTCCGGATCGGGAAGCGGCAGTTCCATCGGACTGCAACTCATCATCTGACAGAGATGGTTCCGAATCATTTCAGCGACAACCGCCAGAAGTGGTTGATTGGAATGGCTTTGAATCTCGATGATATTGGACTGATTCAGTACTGATGCGGCGGTTCTGATGTCCGCTTCCAGAAGACAGCCTCCCGATACCAATGCGTCCTCGATGGCCTTGGCATCGGCTTCCTCTATGGGTCCATCGACACATACGGCGTATCGCAGAGGAGGAGAGTCTGCTTCAAGTCCCAGATCCGAAGATAAATCGGCACTGGCATCAAGGCCCAGCATGACCTCCATTCGAGGAGATTCCATCACAGCGGCCACGGCGGTCAACGCCGACCATCCGGAGACCCCTTCAATGATCAGACGACGCATCCTCTGATCATGAATCAATCGGGCCCATTTGATGGAGGACGACCGATTCGAGTGAGTGTTGGCTTCCAATGGATTTGAACCGTCATCGTTTCTGAATGTGTTCTGGTTCATCGATATCTATTCCTCCCACGCGTAACTTCAACGCACAGCGCCCCGAACAAGCGGGGCTTCGGAGACCTTGATCCAAACGGGACGGATCAGAAGTTCCTATTGCGCCTCTCTTCTCCTTGCAGGTCCGATGCAAATAGTCGTCCAATGAAATCGAGAATCTGCCTGAGCGGATGGGCCTGTCTTTGAACGGGCATCACTCTCGCATCTGTGCGCAGGCGCGATCGGGATCTTCGGGTGTCGATTTGCTCGTGATAATCAACCATGCAGACTGAGTGTTCTCCAGATCAGGCTCAGATCAAGAAGAACATGGCGAACTTGCCAATCTAATGGTGAAAGATCTTCTTTGAAGCCATTGAGCTGTTCGAGGGGTCTCAAATCATGCATGGTCAGAGCCTCAAGGGGATTGCGGGATGCTGTACAGGCCAGAGCCGAGCTTGATCGCTTGAAGCCGCTATAGTGCCGCGAAGTTCTCAGGATTCACCAGGAGCCTTCCATGTCCATGTTGCAATTCGTCCGGCATGCCGGCCGATACCGCGAGATGCTTTCGGTACTCGTCAGTTTCGGGTTTCGAGAGTTCTTTGAAGATGCCAAGCTTGATCTGCTTCTCGAGCGAAGTCGTCGAGTGTTTCATCATTCATCGAATGATGAGATCCAAAGGATGGGGCGGCCCAAGCGACTGCGCCTGGCTCTTGAGGAACTGGGGCCGACCTTCATCAAGCTTGGTCAGGTACTGAGTACCCGCCCGGACATTCTTCCTCCCGAGTACATCGAGGAATTCCAGCATCTGCAGGATGATGTCCCAAGCGTTGAATGGGACAAGATCAAGGAGCAGCTGATCGAGGATCTGGGCGATCTCGACGATCACTTCGAATCGATCGACGAAGTGCCGATGGCGGCAGCCTCGATGGCGCAGGCGCATCGGGCCGTACTCAAGGGCGGGCAGCCGATCGTCCTCAAGGTCCTTCGTCCGGGCATCGCCAGGACGGTTGTGATGGATCTCGAGATCCTTCATGAAGTATCGGTCTGGATTGCCAAGCACAAGTCCGATCTACCGTTCGATCCCATTTCGGTCGTGGATGAATTCCAGCAGGCGATGAGCTACGAACTGGATCTGGTCCATGAGGCGAGAAACATAGAGACCTTCAGGCGACGTCTCGAGGACGAGTCGGGAACCTACTTCCCGGAGGTCTATTGGGATGTCACCCGAAGCAGGGTGTTGGGACTTGAGGAGATCAAGGGCGTCCAGCTCTCTCATTGGAAAGAGGCGGGGTTGTCCCAGGAGGAGCGGACCAAGATCGTGGAGATCGGTTCCGAGAGCATTCTCCGACAGGTTCTCGACATCGGGTTCTTCCATGCCGATCCCCATCCGGGCAACATGTTCTGGTTGTCCGATGGAAGGCTTTGCTTCATTGACTGCGGCATGGCTGGAAGAGTCGATGAGGAAACCGTGAACGAACTGGCCAATCTTCTCTATGGCGTTTCCTGCAACGACATCGACAAGGTCTACGACGCTTTCATCAGTCTGGGCAACGTGCAGGAGGATTCGATCTCCCCTCGTGCGGTTCGACGCGATCTCCAGGACTTCCTCGATCAGTTCACCGGCGTCTCCTTCGAGAAGATCCAGATGTCGGCGGTTCTGCAGGCCTTCTCGGAAGGACTTCGCAAGCATCACATCCAGTGTCCCGGCGACATCATTCTCATGATCAAGGCGCTGTCGACCATCGAGGGTGTGGGTGAGGATCTCGATCCCAAGTTCGATCTGATCAGCTACGCCCGTCCACACCTTGAGAAGCTCGTGAAGCGCCAGTATTCACGAAAGGCGATCATTGGTCGGCTCAAGAAGTCGGGGATGAAATACCTCAAGATGGCGGAGGTGCTTCCGGGGCGGGCTATTACCGTCATGGAGAGATTCTCCCGCAACAAGATGAAGATCGGAATCGATGTCGAAGGTCTGGAAAGGCTCACGCAGTCCATCCATCATGCCAGTCGACAGATCTCGTACACGGTTCTCATCGCTTCGATGATTCTGGCCTCGTCCGTACTGGTACTGGCTTCAGGTCGGAAGGGTCATTCCGTTCTGGAGTGGATCGGATTCATCGGTTTCCTGGCCTCCTTCGTTCTGGCCTTCTTCATTCTTCTCGAGAACTTCCTGAGAAGAAACCGCTGATGAGGCTATGAAATCCGGTCTCTTGAACGAACTCGTCTGGGATTCTCAACTGGTCTTCTGTCGCTCTGGTTCCTCAGTCTGGCATCTGTTGCGCGATCCCATCTCTGGTGGTACTCCGCGATCTCCAGATTCCGATACTGCGAGCGACATCGATAGCACACCAGTCTCGTACTCGCAAAGAACAGGATGGCGATGTCGAGAAGAAGAACGCCGGTCATGCCGATCAGGATCGCGATATCGGTCACATAGCCCAGAACGCCGATCAGACTCAATGCGAATGCCAGCACGATGACGAACGGGGTGATCTGTGGAAAGGTCTTGTGCTGGAACAGATGGTCGCTGCCGCAGATGACGCACCGGCGCAGCTGTCCGGAATCGTCGAATGCCCGTTCCCAGTCGAGAAAAACCTCCTGATCGGTATCCAGAGTCCGAACCCGAGTGGGACGTTGTTCCACATCGGCCTGGATTTCACCAACCCTTGATCGATCAATTTGACGAACCAGAACTCGCATGGATGCAGATGGTACGAGTCCAGCCCCTCCCGCGATACCGAGGCGGCCTTGATGGTGTCAGCACCGGACGCTCCCGCGGGGGTTATAGTTCTGGAATGTCAGATTGGCCACATGTGCTTCAACACCGCTTCCTTGTCTTCGACGGTCCGGATGGATCTGGAAAGAGCACCCAGTTCCGCCGATTCTCGAGTTGGGTCAAGGAGCAGCAGATCGCCGTTACAGAGCTCCGTGAGCCCGGTGGTACACCGATCGGTGAGCGCATCCGCGAGGTTCTTCTCGATGTCGCACACGAGGAGATGACGACGACCTGTGAAATGCTTCTGTACATGGCAAGCCGGGCCCAGATCGTCGAGGAGGTGGTTCAGCCCGCCTTGCAGAGAGGTGATCTTGTGCTGGCGGATCGATTCATCAGCAGTACACATGCCTATCAGGGGGCCGGAGGTGGGCTCTCGAGCGATTCCATTGAAATGGTCGGGCGTGTCGCGGTTGGATCCCACATGCCTGACCTGACCGTGATATTCGATGTGGACCAGGATACGGCAGGGCGGCGATTGAATCCGCTGCTGGACAGGATGGAGCGCAAAGGCGAGACATTCCATGCAAGAGTGCGGAAGGGCTATCTGGACTTGGCCAGACAATTTCCAGAGTCATTTCTCGTGATCGATGCCTGTCCAGGCGAGGACGAGGTCTTCTCTTCTCTGCTGCATTCGCTTGAAAGTCGATTCAGCGGATGTACATCTTCCTAGGAACGACCGCCTGAAGCCGGCTGTTCCCATGGTTTGCCGGTGATGTCCAGCGTCTTCCTGATGACCTCCTTCAGGTCACCGGTATCCTTCGCGATCTTGTGTTGAGTGGCGGCGCCGCTGCCGTTCTCGAGAATCCGCTCGACATACGAGAGTTCCTCGGAACAGCCCAGCTTCTCGGAAACAGGCTGACACAGATCGAGCAGCAGCCTCGCCTGTTGTCTGGCGGGTATGGCATGCATGGTGTCCGGATCGGCCAGTGTGGCATCCAGTCCGTATCTCGCTGCATGCCACTTGTTCTGACGTGCGATCATCGGATGGCAATCGACCAGATACATGCCTCGATCGATTTCGGATGACAGGCCAGAAACGATGCATTGCGTCATGGCGACCAGGCCAAGCAGCTGTTCCATGGTCATCGGCGTGTCCATAACACGGATCTCGACGGTTCCGAAGCGGGCGACCGGTCGGACATCCCACCAGATTTCACGTGGTGAATGGATGAAATCCGTGGCGATCAGATGATCCGTGAGCCAATTGAACTCCGACCAGTTCCGCATGGTCTCGGGAAGTCCTGCGGTTGGAAGCGACTCCATCACCTTGGATCGATAGGAATGCAGTCCGGTGTTGCGACCACACCAGTGCGG